>JANXPS010000254.1 GCA_025357175.1 Deltaproteobacteria bacterium
GTCCCGCCGCCCTGCACCCGCGTCGTGAAAAAAGGTTCGAAAATGTGCGTCATCACTTCCGGCGTCATGCCGCAACCGGAATCCTCGACCCTCAGGCGAACGTACTCCCCCGGTTCGATTCCCGGATGGACGTCGGTGAACTCCGTTTCGGCGATGCGGATGTCGGCAAGCCGGACCCGAAGGATCCCCCCGGACCCGCCCATGGCGGCGGCGGCGTTCGTGCAAAGGTTCATGACCACCTGGTATATCTGCGTCGGGTTCGCGAAGACGCGCGACGTGGACTCGATCTCGGGGATGATCTTGACGGTCGAGGGGACTGCCGCACGCAACAGTTTCAGCGTTTCCAGGACGACCTCGCCGATCCGGACGGGGCGTTTTTCAAGATGGCTCTTGCGGCTGAATGCCAGGATCTGCTTGACCAGCTCGGTCGCCCGCCGGCCGCCGAGAAGTACCTGGGACATGTAGTCCCGAAGGGGGGAATTCCCCGGCAGCGATGCGAGCGACATCTCCGTATACCCGACGATCGCGGTCAGGATGTTGTTGAAGTCGTGCGCGATTCCCCCAGCCAGCGTCCCGATCGCCTCCAGGCGCTGGGAATCGGCGAGGCGCGCCTCCATGGCGGCCTGCTCGGTCACGTCGCCCCGGACGGAGACATATCCCGCGATTCCGCCCGATGCGTCCGGTATGGGAGCGATGTTGGCATCCTGCAGGATCAGGCGGCCTTCTTTCGTGCGGTTGCGGAAGCGCCCTTTCCAGATATTTCCGGCCCGGATCGACGCCCACATTTCCTTGTAGAAGGCGTCATCCTGCGCGCCGCCGTTCAGGATCCGGCACGATTTTCCGACCGCTTCCGACCGCGAAAAGCCGGTGGTTGCTTCAAATGAGGGATTTACGTATTCGATGACGCCATCCGGGTCGGTGATCACGATGTCCTCGGCGGCTTGCTCGACGGCCGCGGCGAGCCGCGCCGCGCGCGCCTCGGCCCGGTGTCTCTCCGAGATCATGCCGTTTGCCGATTCCGCCAGTTCACGGAACTCGGTGAAAACCTGCCCCTCCGGGTCGATGACCGCTTCGCCCGTGGCTGCTTTCCGGAAGAAGGACGAGAAGTTTTCGAACGTGCTCCGCATCCGCATGGCCGTATAGCGTGCGACGGCGACGGCCCCGAGGAAAAGGATCGAGAGCAATCCCAGGATCTTGGCCATGGTCCGCCAGAAGCGGCCGGTCACCTGCATGCGGGCGTCCTCGACGCGGCTGTCGATATCGCCGATGCCGGTACCGGCGGCAACGAACCACCCCGACCCCTCGTCGGCCCGGGCGTAAAACAACTCGGAACCGGGCATCCCCTCACCCGTCGAGGTGCGGTTCGTCAGGAAACCGCCACCCGATCGCGACCGCTCAAGCAACCCCCGGATGATCGGCTCGCCCCCACGCCCTCGCACGAGGTCCGCAACGGCGCCGGTCGCCCCGGGTCCCAGGAGGACGCCGTCCAACGTGCCTGCGAAGACGCGCCCGTCGCCGGCGAACCGGATCTTTTCGATCCGGGCCAGGATGTCCTCCCGGATTTCCTGGTCCGCGTCGTCGAGATATTCCCCCGCCCCGATCACCCAGTCGAACGGCGCGAACCGCTTCACGTAGGAGATCTTGGAAAAGTCGTTTCCCGGGGCGTGCGGCTTCGACCAGCGGTAGGCGTAGAACCCCTCGCCCCGGAGCCGGGAGACCTCGATCATGTCGCGGAACAGATACGACCCTCGCGCATCGCGGCGGTCGATCAGTTTCTTCCCTTCCAGTTCGGGCCGGTCGCCGTTCAGCAGTTGATGGCCGTCGCACGAGAATGCGAAGCAGTAGCCGCGCCCCCGGTTGAAGCGGACAGGCCTCAGGGCATCCAGAATCATCGCCTGGATTTCCACGCCGCTTTTATTTCCCTTGTGCCTGTTCCAGAGGTAGGTGGCCGTCGCGTGCGCCTGGAGGACGGTGGCCCGGACCGATTCCTTCGCGCGCGCCTCCGTCTGGGACCGCATGAAGGCGACGAGGTCGAGCGTGCGGTCGACCTGCTCCTTGAGCGCAGCCTTGCGGGATTCGAGGAACTCGTTGCGGATCCGGGCTTCGTCCTTGCGAAAATGTTCGTATTCCGAACGGAGCCACGCCCCGCCCACAAGCAGCATGGCCGCGAATGTGCCAACGACCCAGTTGCGCAGGATCGTGTTTACGACGGTCCGTTTGAAGATCAAGTTTTCGCCGGACAATGAGACATGAGCCATTATCCGTTATAAGCGGGCGGAAATACTGACGGGCGTGCCTGTTAAATGTGTAGGTGACTGCCCGCCATTGCGGTAGGTATATCCCTACAAATACTCGCCCGGGAGGAATGCTCAGTCGGTGATGCCCCGTTCGAGGAGATACCGGATGATTTCAGCGCCGGTCCGCATCCCCATCTTCTGGAATATCCGGCTCTTGTAGGTCGTGACCGTCTTCGGGCTCATGAAAAGCGCCGCGGCGATGTCCTTGTTCCGCATGCCTGCGCCGATCTTCCGCATGACATCGTATTCCCGGTCGGAAAGCTTCTCGTGGACCGGACGCGTGGCGTCCGCCTCCAGGTCGAAGGCCAGCTTCTCCGCGAGCCCGGCGCTGACGTATTTCCGTCCCTGGGCGACCCGCCGGATCGCGGCGATCAGTTCCTCCAGCGCGCTCTCCTTGGTGAGGTAACCGGATGCGCCGGCCCGCAGCGCCCGGATCGCGTATTGTTCCTCCGGGTGCATGCTGAGAATGAGAACCGGCAGGCGGGGTTTGCGTTCCTTTATGAGCTTGAGCACCTCGAGTCCGTTGCGGTCCGGCATCGAGATGTCGAGGAGGACGATGTCGAATTCGTCGCACCCGACCCGTTCCAGCGCCTCCCGCCCCGTGAATGCATCCCCGATGACCCGGATGTCGGGCGTCTTCAGCAGGATCTCCTCGATTCCCCGGAGAACGATCCGGTGGTCGTCGACGACGAGAACGCGGATGGTCATCGTCCGCCACCGTCTTCGACCGGAAAGCGGGCGGTAATGGCCGTTCCGCCGAGCCGCAGCGCCTTGACGCGGACATCGCCTCCGAACAGGTGAGCCCTTTCCCGCATCCCGACAAGACCGAAAGACAGCGGGTCGGAAATCCTGTCGGCATCGATCCCGATGCCGTTGTCCCTGACGGTGAGCGTGACGTCGCGTTCCGTCTTGACGAGGCGGACGGACACCTTCGAAGCGCCCGAATGGCGGACGATGTTCGCCAGGATCTCCTGGAAAATCCGGAAAAGCGCGGTCGAGCGGGCCGAATCCAGTTCGATGTCGTTCGGGACGACCGCCACCCTGCAGGCGATTCCCCGGCGCTTCCGGAAATCTCCCGCCTGCCACTCGATCGCCGCCCCCAGGCCGAGATCGTCGAGCAGCACCGGGCGCAGCTCGGTGGCGATCCGCCTCACCGTCCCGATGGTGGAATCGATCGACTCCGTCATGTCGGCAATCCGCTCCATCAGCATCCCGCGGGGGCCGTCTAGATTTTCGGCGACCCAGGAAGTATCCATCCGCAGCCCCATCAGCCCCTGGCCCAGGATGTCGTGGATCTCGCGCGCCATCCGCTTCCGCTCGTCCTCGATCGCTTCCTGGATGTGGGCGGACAGCTTGCGAAGCTGGTCCCGCGACTGCGTCAGCCGTGGCCGAGGCCCGCTTCCGTTCCGTGATGTCCTCGACCACGGCGACGGCGTGCATCACCTTGCCGTCGGTCGACTTGACCAACCCGAAGATCCGGTTGACCCAGACCACGCTCCCGTCCTTGCGGATGTACCGTTTTTCCGTGACGACCGTGTGCCCACCGCCGCCGAAGATGCGCCGGGCAATCGCCTGGTCGTTTGCCCGGTCGTCGGGATGCGTGATCTGCAGGAACGTCATCTCGAGCAGTTCTTCTTCCGAATAACCCGTGATTTCGCAAAAACGGGGGTTGACCTTCAGGAATCGGCCATCGGGCGGCCCTGCGTTGCAGATTCCCGCCGCGGCGAACTCGAAGGTGCTTCGGAAGAGCTGCTCGCTCTCGCGAAGCGACGCCTCCATCCGCCGGTGCTCGGTCACGTCGATGGCGTAGTGCAGGAAAAGTTCCTCGTCCACCGGGACCCAGCGGATCTCGTACACCCGGCTGTCCTTTTCGACGACTCGCTGTTGCGGTTCCCCCGATTCCCATAGTTTCGGGGCGAGACACCACGGGCAGGGTTTTGCGAACCGCTGCCAGCCCGCGTAGCAGGTTCGCCCCGGCTCGGCGCCTTCCAGCAGCGCGGATCTGTTGGCGGCGACGATCTCGTAACTCTTCGGCCGGAGGATCAGCGCCGGCCAGGGCATATTGTCCAGGAGGATCCGGTTCAGCCGGCTTTTTTCCGACAGTTCCCGGTGAACCGCGCGGCGGTCCGTCGTGTTGACGCGGGGAGGACCCGTCTTGATATCGCCTGACATTAGAACAATGTATCGTTTTTCGTGCGGACTGAAAAGGAGTCCCGACAGAAGTCCCGACTGCGGGCCCTCTTGACTTCGTTCCCGGATATGTATATTTTCATACCTATCATGAATCCGCCACTGACCCCGCAGCAGCAGCGCGTCCTGTCGTTCATCCGCGACTTCATGGCGCGCGAGTCGTTCGCCCCCACGGCGAAAGAGATCGCCGACCGGTTCGGCATCGCCGTCAAGAACGGTTTCTATTACCTCGACCTGCTCCAGCGAAAGGGATACATCCGGCGAACGCCGAACCAGCATCGCCGGATCGAGTTCCCGGGTTCGAGGGCACCGTCCTCTCCCGTCAGGGTGCCGGTGCTGGGCAGCGTTCCCGCCGGCAGTCCGCGCGAGGCGGTCGAACTGGTGCGGGACGAGCTGTTGCTCGACGCGTCGCTGACCGGCGACGGCGAGGTCTTCTCCCTGCGCGTCTCGGGCGACAGCATGAGCGGCGACCATATCGCCGACGGCGACTACATCCTGATCCGCTGCCAGTCCGACGCCTCCGACGGCGATATCGTCGTCGCGGTTCTCTCGGGCGACGCCACCGTCAAGCGGCTGCGCCGACGGGACGGCGCCGTCGTGCTCGAGGCGTCCAACCCGGCCTACCCGCCCATCACCGTGCCCGCCGACGCCGCCTCGTTCCGCATCGCCGGCAAGGTGGTGGGCGTCTACCGGAAGCTGTGATGGACGACGCGTCCGTTTCCGCACCGGGGCCTGCCGCGCTCGACCTGTTCAGCGCCTCCGCCCTTTGCCTGTCGCCTCCGCCCGGAAAAATGGCGGGCATCTTCGGCGAGGGCGCCTGCACGCTCGCGCTGCAGGCGCTGGCGTCGCCGCTGCTCGCGGGCGAAGCGGTGGTCGCCGTGGACGGCGGCAACCGCTTCGACCCTTATGCGATCAGCCGCACCGCATCGGCCCTGGGTGGCGACGCGCGGGCGGCGCTCTCCCGAATCCACCTGTCGCGCGCCTTCACCTGCCACCAGCTCGAACGGCTGCTGTCCGAGCGGCTGGCGCCCGAACTGGCGCGCCGCCGGTCGCGGCTCGCGCTGGTGCTCGGCCTGCACGAGCTGTTCCGCGACGCCGACGTTCCCTACAAGGAGGCGTGCGCCCTGTTCCGCAAGAGCGTCTCTGCGCTCAAGAAGATCGCGGAGTCCGGCGTCCGGGTCGTGCTGACGGGTCGTCCGACGGCCGGCGACCGGGCGTGCTTCTTCCTGCATCTCGCCCGCGACGCCCGCCCCTTGCTGCTGCTGCGCCGCGAAGACGACGGCTGGAGCGGCACGCTCCGGCTCGACGATCGCCGCTCGCCGATCCTGCTTCGCCCCGGAGCCTAGGCCGTGGGCCGCACCGTCCTTCCGTTCACGCAGACGCTCCACCAGGAGGAATCCACCTGGAAAGAGTTCCGCCGCGCGCTGCGCAAGGAAGACCGGGAACTGTTCGACGCGCTTTTCACCGATGCCCGCTACCACACCACCGCCTGCGCCTGCTCGGGACGGCCGGTGCCGTTCGAGGCGGTGCTGATGAGCATCCTCGTCGAGTCGCGGCGCGCCGTGCGCGACCTGTCGCTGCGGCTTGCAGCGCTCGAAGCGGGCGCCGGAACGACGCCGCGGGGCGTCACGGTCCCCGGCACCGCCGAAGGCGATGCCCCGCCCGGAGACACCGAGCCGTCTCCCGGCGGTCCGGTCCTGCCGTCATGCCGCCCCGGACGCTGACGGGGTGGCTGCTCGACCTCGTCGCGCGGCCCGCATCGATCGATCTCGTGTTCCGCACGGACGGCGGGGCGACGCACGCCCTCTCCGCGCCGTTCCTGCCGTCGTTCGTCGTGGCCGGCCGCAACATTCGACGCGAAACGGTGCTGGCGGCCGCACGCGCGTGGGGCTGCCGGGTGGGACGCGGCGAGGGAATC
The DNA here is from genome assembly GCA_025357175.1 of Deltaproteobacteria bacterium. Taxonomy (GTDB): domain Bacteria; phylum Desulfobacterota; class Deferrimicrobia; order Deferrimicrobiales; family Deferrimicrobiaceae; genus JANXPS01. The sequence continues at coordinate 6,406 of JANXPS010000254.1, forward strand.
GAGATCTTTTCGGGCCGGGCGATTCCCGCCTGGCGATTGCGCGTGCCGGCATCCGGCCTTTTCACCCGCATCGTCCGGATGGCCGAGAACGAATTCTCGCCCGAGGCGCTATTCAACGCCGACATCTCGACAGAGCAGCAGTTCGCCTACGCGACCGGCCTCTACCCGCTGGCGCGCGCCCGCGTCGAGATCGACGACGACGCCGTCGTGCGGGCGCACGAAGTGCTCGACGACCCGTGGGACGTCGAGGCCCCCCTGCCCGAACTGACCTTCGCGACGCTCCGGATCGAAGGGCGCGGCCACCCGGCGCACGGCCGCGACCGACCGTTGATGTTTTCAATCGACGGACGAACCGACGTGTTCGAGTGGTCCGGCGGCGGCGCCCTGCTGCGCGACCTTTCGCGGCGGCTGCGGGAAGCCGACCCCGACCTGCTGGTCACCGAGTACGGCGACGACCACATCGTCCCGACGCTGCTGGCGCTGGCCGGCCGCTGCGGCGTCCCCTTCTCCCTCGACCGGCCGCTGGCGCGGTCGTCGAGCGATTCCCCCGGCGCGCGCAGCCCCATCCCCCCCCGCTCCTACTTCTCCTACGGGAAAGTCGTCTACCGGGCGGCGACCCACGCCGCCTTCGGCCGGTGGCACATCGACGCCCGCAACTCGTTCCTGTTCGGCGACACGGGCATGCCCGGCCTGATCGAGCTGTCGCGGTTGTCCGGCATCCCGCTGCAACGGCTGGCGCGCTCCTCGCCCGGAACCGCCATCTCGGCGATGGAGGTCGCCCTGGCCATCTCGCGCGGCGTCCTCGTCCCGTTCAAGAAACGCGAGCCCGAAGATTTCAAGACCGGGCTGGCGCTCGTCGAAACCGACAAGGGGGGCTTGACCTACCTGCCGCGCCCCGGCGTGCGCGGAAACGTCGCCGAGCTCGACTTCGCCTCGATGTACCCGTCGCTGATGGATCGCTACAACATCTCGCCCGAGACGATCAACTGCGGCTGCTGCGATCCCGGCCTGCCCGTGCCCGGCATCGGCGCTCACACCTGCACCCGCCGGCGCGGCATCATCCCCGACACGCTGGCGCCGATCCTCGAAAAACGGCGTCTGCTGAAGGCCCGCCAGAAAGCGGCGCTGTCGCCCGGGGAAGCGGAGGCGTTCCGACGCCGGCAGACGGCGCTCAAGTGGCTGCTCGTCGTCTCGTTCGGCTTCCTGGGCTACCGCAACGCCCGCTTCGGCCGGATCGAGGCGCACGAGGCCGTCACCGCCTGGGGCCGCGAGAAACTGCTGATGGCGAAAGAGATCGCCGAGCGCGAGGGATACGCCTTCCTGCACGGGTTGACCGACGCGATCTGGGTGACGCGAAACGGGGCGACGGACAACGACTACGAGGCGCTGCGCGACGCGATCACTCTCGAAACGGAGATGCCGATCGCGCTCGAGGGAATCTACGACTGGATCGCCTTCCTGCCGTCCAGGCAGAACACGGCCGTGGCCGTTCCGAACCGGTTCGTCGGCCTCTTCCGGCACGGTGAAATCAAGGTGCGCGGCATCGCGGTGCGCCGCTCCGACACGCCGCCCTTCGTCGCCGCCCTGCAGCGGGCTTTGCTCGACTCGCTGTCGAAAGCGGGCGGCTCCGCCGCGCTGCGCGCCCTGCGGCCCGAACTCGAAGCGTCGATCGAGGATGCGGTGCGCGAACTGCGCGAAGGCCGCGTGCCGCCCGAGGCGCTCGCGATCGCCCGGCGCATCTCGAAGGCGCCGGACCAATACGTCGCGAACACGGCCGCGGCGGCCGTGACGAGGGAACTGTGCGGGAGAGGGGTGGCGCTGCAACCGGGCGCGAAGATCCGCTATTTGCTGACAGCCGACGGAAACGCGTCCGGAAAGCTGCGCCGAACGGTCAAATCGGCGGCCTTGCCGGGCGGGCGCGCCATGGGCTTCCTCGACGGAAGCGAATCGCCCGACCTCGGCAAGTACGAGGAACTGCTGCGCGAAGCCGGGGAAGAGCTGCTCTGGATCGCGCGGAACGCGTGCTAACTAGTCCAGGTCGATGTCGCGCACCGGCTTCTCGGCCGGCTCGTCCTTCGCCTTTTCCATGAACGACTTGAACAGCTTGTCCATCGCGGCGCCCCGCCCCTTGTCGGCCTCGACGATCTGCTTGAACTTTTCCTCGATGCGGGAAGATTCCTCGGCGAGCAGGCGTTCCGCATCCCTGAGTTCGGATGCCTTCCGCGCCGCCCCGGCCGGATCGCTCGTTTCGGTCACGACCGCCCGCACCGTGTCGACCGTGAGCTGCGTCCTGCAGCACGGGCACTCGATCTTGATGATGGTCTTGTTTTCCACCGGATCCGGCATGGTCATACCCCCGTCAAGTCGATTCTATCGCGATTCGGGGATCGAATAAGCGCCGCAGCGGTCCCTATTTCACCTTGTGCGTAAACGTCTCGTGACCGGTGTGCACGACCCGCGTCCGAAGCTTCATTATCCGATCCTCCCCCCTTTTTTTCAGATCGAGATCTCGCCGCCGCCGTTTCCCCCAGGGTTCGTTACGGGCGGCTTTCCGGCGTACAGCACGATGTTTGCGCGGTCGCCCGACCGTGCGAATTCGAAGCCGAGCGAGTGGGACCATGCCAAACGCGCCACCGGGGCGACCTGCGAGGCGTCGCGCAGCCGGAACAGCACCCGGTTCCCCCGCGAGAGAGCGTCGAGGAACAAGGCCGAAACGTCGAATTCGACATCACTCCCCTCGCGCGAAAGGTCCACGAGATTCCCCTCGTCCCCGTCAAAAAACGCCCGTTCGAGGTCGATCCGCCGCCCCTGGATCCCCGCCTCGTCGGACAGCGACCGGACGATCCCCCCGCCCCCGATGTGGTATCCGTCCTCCAGCACGAAGCGGCCGAGGCGCGCGTTATCCTCGAACCGGTCGGCGGCGACGTCGGATTTGAGGGAGAGCAGGACCGTGCCCACCTCGGCGGGATGGAGCGACGCGGCATTGCGCTCGACCACCTCGAGCGTCGACGCGTCGAGCCGCTCCTCGATCGCGACCACGGTCGCCTGCACTTCGGCGGTCGCCAGCTTCAGCGTGTAGGTTTTCCCGGCGGCAAGCGGATTCTCGGCCAGCCAGAACACGCTCGCCCTGATTTCCCTCGCACCTACGGGCAACCGGTCGGCGAGGGCGATCACCTCCCCCCGCTCCACGAACAGCTCGTCGACCGTCGTAACGCCGACGCACTCCCCGGACCCGGCCGTGACCAGATCGGGCCTCCCCCACTTCTCGACCGTCGCGATTCGCGTCCGTTTGCCGGAGGGCTGAAAGATCACCGGGTCGCCGGGACGCACCGATCCCGATTCGATCCGCCCCGCGTAGATCCGCCGACCGTCCCACATGTAGACGTCCTGCACCGGGAGACGCAGCGGAAGCTCATCGTCCACGCCGGCGTCGTCGAACGTGTCGAGCGCCTCGAGCACGGTCGGCCCCGCGTACCACGGGGTGTGGCCGAGCCGGGCCGCCATGTTCTCCCCTTCCCGCGCGGAGATGGGGATGACGAACGAGGGAACGATCCCGACCGCGTGCAGGAAGGCGCGGATGTCGTTCTCGACCGCGTGGAAGGTGGCCCGGTCGTAGCCCACGCTGTCCAGCTTGTTGACGGCCACGATCACCTGCCGGATGCCGAGAAGCGACAGCACGTAGGCGTGGCGGCGCGTCTGCTCGCGCACCCCTTCGGCACCGTCGACGAGCAGAATCGCCGCGTCGGCGCCAGCCGCGCCCGTGATCATGTTCTTCAGAAACTGCTTGTGTCCCGGCGCGTCGATGATGACGTAAGGGCGTTTCGCCGTCTTGAAGAAGGTCGACGCGGTGTCGATCGTGATGTTCTGGTCGCGCTCCTCCTCGAGCGCGTCCATCAGATAGGCGAACTCGAAGTCGCGCCCCTGGGCCTTGCAGGTGGCCTCGATCTCCCGGTACCGCACTTCGGGAATGCTTCCCGTGTCGTAGAAGAGCCGTCCGATCAGCGTCGACTTCCCGTGATCGACGTGACCGACGATGACGATCCTCAGGCCGATCGAAGTTCCCGTTTCGTTCGTCTCCATTACATGTACCCCTTCGCCCGAAGCTTCTGCATCGCGTAGGCGTTCTCCTGATCCTGTGCGCGGCCCGCCCGTTCCGGCGCCTTGATCGTGCGCAGTTCGTCGATGATCTCGGGTACCGTCGCGGCGTTCGACTCGATCGGCCGGGTGCAGGGCATGCAGCCAAGCGACCGGAAGCGCTTCCCGTCCTTCGCGAAGTAGAGGGAGCAGATCTCGATCTTCTCCCGCTCGATGTATTCCCAGATGTTCAGTTCGGTCCAGTGGAGGATCGGGTGGACGCGGACGTGCGTCCCGGGCGCGAAGTTCGTGTTGAACTGGTCCCACAGCTCGGGCGGCTGGTCCTTGTACGCCCACTCGAAGTTCTTGTCGCGCGGCGAGAAGACGCGTTCCTTCGCGCGGCTCCCCTCCTCGTCGCGGCGGATGCCCAGGAACAGGCCGTGGAAGTCGTGCTTCTCGATGATGCGCGAGAGGCCGTCGGTCTTCAGTTTTTCGCAGCAGACAAGACGCCCCTTGTCGGGGCCCATGCCCGCCGCGAGCGCCTCGCGGTTCTGCCCCACGATCAGGTTGGCGTCCCACTCCTTCGCCATCCGGTCGCGGTAGGCGATCATTTCCGGATATTTGTAGTTCGTGTCGATGTGCACCAGCGGGAAGGGGATGCGCCCGAAGAACGCCTTCCGCGCCAGGTGGATCATCGTCGTGGAGTCCTTGCCGATGGAGTACAGCATCGCGAGGTTCTCGAACTTGCGGTACGCCTCGCGGAAGATGTAGATGCTCTGCGCTTCTAGCGCATCCAGGTGGTCCGTCATCGCGTCGCTCCTTTTCGTCTCCGGCTGTCCGGTCGATCCTTCTTCCTGCGCTCGCCTACCGCCGGTGCAGGCCGCACTCCTTGTGTTCCGGGTTCTCCCACCACCAGCGTCCGGCTCGTTCGGTCTCGCCGGGGGCGACGGCCCGCGTGCACGGGGCGCACCCGATCGAGCGGTACCCCTGCGCATAGAGCCGGTTGACGGGAAGCCGGTTCGCCTCGGTGTAGGCGATCACGGCTTCTTCCGTCCAGTCGACGAGCGGGTTGATCTTCAGCATCCCGCCGTGCGCCGCGTCGCGCTCTATCGGCGCCACCCCCGTCCGGGTGACGGACTGCTCTCGCCGCATTCCCGTGACCCACCCCGACAGCCCGACAAGCGCCCGGTTCAGCGGTTCGACCTTCCGGATTCCGCAGCACTCGTGCCGGTTGTCGAGCGATTCCCGGAAGGAGTAGAGTCCCTTTACCCGCTCCAGTTGCTCGACCGCCACCCGCTCCGGGAACTGCCAGTCGACCTTCAGGCCGTACCGCCAGGCCACCGCCTCGGCCACCTCGTACGTCTCCTCGTTGAGCCGCCCGGTGTCGAGGGCGAAGACCGGCAGCGTGATCCCCGCCTTCGAGGCGATGTCGATGATCGCGACGTCCTCCCTCGAGAAGGAGCTGGCGAGCGAAACCCGCCCGCCCGCCGCGGCGAACCCGGCCGAGAGGATCTCATCCGGCGTCGGGCGCTCTGAAAGGTACGGGATCTCCGGCATGACGGACTCCTTTTCGAAACTCATATCTGGTAGTCCTGCGCGAACACGCGGACGTTTCGCAACCGGACCCACACCCGCTCGCCGAGCTGCACTTCCAGCGTTCGGTACTGCTCCCTTGTC
>JANXPS010000299.1 GCA_025357175.1 Deltaproteobacteria bacterium
CTTATGATCAGGACGTGCGACAAAATCGGTGAGCTTCGTCGAGTGGCACTGCATGCAGTTGGTGTTCGGGTAGGGCTTATTGACGTGAATCGTCTTCTTCGCCTCCTCGATCGGCATCGTGCCGTAGCCGCCGAGGTAATAATTGTAGACGTGCATCACCCCGCCCATCTTCGTGACCAACGTGCCGTACATGCCGTAGTCCGCGTGGCAGACGTAGCAATTTTCACTCCCGAAGAGGTAGTTCTTGGCGTGACGCGCGGAGAGCGTTTGGCTCGCGGCGTCGTCGGAGTCGGAGGTCATATCCTTGATGAAGGACCGGTCGACCTTGAGCATGTGCGCGGGGAACTTCTTGAGGTAGCTCAGCGAGGAATGTCCGGTGCCGAAATCGTCGATCGCGATGGGAACGCCCAGTTTGTGCAACCGCCCGAGGATCGAGATGGTGACGTCGAAATCCTTCATGGCCATCGTTTCGGTGACTTCGGCTTCGAAATATCGGGCCGGCAACCCCGATTCCTCGAGCGCCGTGGTGACGTTGTCGACGAAATCGGGACGCTCGAACAACCGGGCGGAAATGTTGACCGCCACCCGGATCGGCGGATACCCGGCATCCTGCCACGCCTTGTTCCGCTGCGCGGCCTCGCGCATGACCCACTGGCTGATCGGGACGATGAGGCCCGTCTCTTCGGCCAGCGGGATGAAGGACATGGGCGGGACGAGCCCGCGTTCGGGGTGGCGCCAGCGCAGCAGCGCCTCGGCGCCGACGAGGTCACCCGTGGCCAGGTCGATTTCCGGCTGGTAGAAGAGGACGAATTCGTTGCGCTCGATCGCCTTGCGGAGATCGTTCTCGATCGCCTTGCGCTCCGCGACCTTTTCGACCATCTCGGCCGAAAAGAACTGGTACCCGGTGCCTCCGGATTTGGCCCGGTCCATCGCGATTTCGGCGTGCTTGAAAAGCGCCTCGGCCGAGTCGCCGTCGGACGGGTAGAGGGTGATCCCGATGCTGGGTGTTATGTAGAGTTCGTTTCCGTCTACATGCAGCGGAACCTGGAACAGTTCGAGGATTCGCCGGCATGTTTCTTCGGTCGCGGATGCGTCCTGGACGCCGGGGAGGAGCAGGACGAACTTGTCCGCCGACATCCGCGCGACGGCGTCGCTCTCGCGAAGGACGTTGGAGACCGACCGGGCGATGGCCTGCAACGCGTGGTCGCCGACCGTGAAGCCGAGCGTGTCGTTGATTTCCTTGAACCGGTTGATGTCGAGGTGCAGGACGGCGACCAGTTCTTCCGTCCGCTTCGCTCTCGCGATTTCCCGGGCGAGCATGTCGCTCAGCAGGATCAGGTTGGGCAGGCCGGTCAGCGCGTCGTGGTAGGCCAGGTAGTCGAGCCTGTTCTCGGCTTCCTTGAGACGGGACAGGTCATGGGCCGCCATCTGGACGGCCGGCTTGTTGTCGAAGGTCACCATGGCGATCGAAAGGTCGGCGGGCAGTTCGCCGTCGGCGCGCATCAGCTTGGCTTCGAGCCGGGTCAGCTTCTGCCCGGCGTTCGCCTGGCGAATCAACTCGGTCAGCACCTGGCGCTCGGATTCGGGCACCATGTCGGTCATCCTTCTTCCGACGACGGCGGCGGGATCGACTTCTCCCAGCAACTCGGCGCCGGCCGGGTTCGTGAATATGCACTTGCCGTCGCGGAATAGATATATTCCCTCGGGCAGGTTGTCGATCATCCCCCTGTAGCGAGCCTCGCTTTTTTTGAGCGACTCCTGAGCCCGGAGCTCTTTCTGTCCGGCCGCGAGCGCATCGAGCATGCCGTTGACCGAGGTGGCGAGGCTCGACAGCTCGTCCGTCCCCGGCATGGTGACCCGCGCCGAAATCGCTCCCAGCTTGCCGATGGCGCGGACGGCCGCATCGAGGCGGCCCAGGCGCTCGAGGACAAGCTTGTCGATGAACCGGAGAACGGCGAAACCGGCCCCGCAGGCGATCAGGCCGGATGCGGAAAAAAAGTAAAGAAGATTGCCCGTGGGAAGCAGTATGAACTGGACGCATGCACCTACGAACCCGGCCGGCGCCGAGTTGCTGGGAGAAGTCGATCCCGCCGCCGTCGTCGGAAGAAGGATGACCGACATGGTGCCCGAATCCGAGCGCCAGGTGCTGACCGAGTTGATTCGCCA
>JANXPS010000048.1 GCA_025357175.1 Deltaproteobacteria bacterium
CAGCAGGATGCGATAACCCCAATACTTCCATGACTCGCCCAAAAATAGCCTGATTTTCCGCCACCGGGCGCTCCCGCCCCGCCACTCCGACCGGACAGGAAGCACCGCGATCTTCACGGTTTCGGGGATCGTGTTCCTGAGGGTGATGTAAGCCCTGGGCATGTGATAGTCGGAGGTTACGAGGACGATCCCGCGAAACCGGCGTTCCGCCACGATTTCCTTGGCGGACGAGGCGTTTTCCAACGTGGTTTCGGACCAGCCTTCGATGTGGATCCGACGGCGTTCCTCTTCCGGAAAGCCGTTGTAGCCGGGGATGATCGATTCAGGAACGACCGAATGGCCGGTCCCCAGAATGAAGAGCTGATCGGCCTTCCCTTCCCTCATGGCGTTGAGCCCGGTCACGATCCGGTTTTCGCCGCCGGCCAGGACGAACACCGCATCGAACCTTACGCCTTGGGGAACCGGATAGCGTGTCGCCGAATAATGGGGATAGACCGCCCCGAGGACGAACAGGACCGGAAGCGCCCATAACGGCATCATGCCGATATTTCGCCGTTTTCTATCCCCGATCAATAATTGTTCTTGCCTAAATCGGCCCATTTTGTTCTATAATGCTAGGTTCAATTTATGGAGGTTCAGACCGATGGCAAAATGTGAACTTTGCGGCAAAGGCCCCAACTTCGGGCATAACGTATCGCACGCCAACAACCGGACCAAGAAGACGTGGAAGCCCAACGTCCAGCGGGTCAAGAGCATCACCGGCGGAACCGTCAGGCACATCAAGGTCTGCACCGCCTGCATCAAGTCGGGCAAGGTAACCAAGGTCGTCAGCTGACCACGATCGACGCAACCGCGTCGATCTCGACCCGAACACCCAGCGGAAGCCCTGAAACCTGCACCGTCGCCCTCGCGGGCGGCGATGCAGGGAAGTGCTTCGCGTAGACCGCGTTCATCCTCGGAAATTCCGACAGGTCGACCATGTATACGGTGGTCTTGAGCACCTGATCGACCGATGCCCCCCCCGCCGACAAGACCGCCTTGAGATTGATCAGGACGCGTTCCGTCTGTTCTTCAATCCCGCCGTCGACCACTTTGCCCGTTGCGGGGTCCAGCGGAATCTGTCCCGAACAAAAGATCAGTCCCGATGCCTTGACCGCCTGCGAATACGGGCCGATTGCTCCCGGCGCCTCTATGCTCGAAATGATTTCACGCATGGGTTTATCCTTTCCCCCTTTCGACGCTCTGGACGTTCTTGACCTTTTCAATGGACCGGATCAGTGCGGATAGATGATCCGCGTCGAGAATCGCCACCTCGAAAGTGCAGATCGCCTTGTGGTCGCGTGTCGTCATGACCGACGCCCGGCGAATGTCGACGTCGGCCGCGGTAATGGTCTTCGACAGCTCGGCAAGCAGACCCGGGCTGTCCGAACACACGACGCGAAGCTTGACCGGGTGGGCCGCCTTGCTGCCCGCCTCCCATGAGACTTCGACCGACCGGGCCGCGTCGAGTTCGAGCGACTTGGGGCAATCGGTCGAATGGATCGTGACTCCCCTTCCCCGCGTGATGAAGCCGATGATCGGGTCTCCCGGCACGGGGTGGCAGCAGTTCGCCAATCGAACGAAAACATCCTCGATCCCCTTGACCACGATGGTGCTTGGCTTGCGCGCCGCCGCGTGGCGTATCAACGCGCCCAGGCGAGTTGCCTTGACCTTTTCCTGGAGCTGTTCGGCGGGCACCAGGCGGCGCAGCAGCGGCATGACGGAATTCTTGCCGTATCCGATGGCGACGAAATATTCGTCGGCCGTTTTCATCCGGTGATCCGCCAGCATTTCGGCGAATTCGGGAGACTTCAGGACCTTGGCAAGGGTGAGGGAATATTTCTTGAACTCTTTTTCGAGTATCTGGCGTCCGAGGGCGAGACTTTGGACCTGTTGCTCCGACCGTACGAAAGCCCTGATCTTGTTCAACGCCCTGCTGGTCCTGGCGA
>JANXPS010000143.1 GCA_025357175.1 Deltaproteobacteria bacterium
GCCGAGGTGATGTCCGGCATGCTGGCCGACGCGGGTTTCGATGTCGTCCCGCGCGGCCGCGCCGACGTCGCGGTCGTCAACACATGCGGCTTCGTCAAGGAGGCCAAGGAGGAATCGATCGGCGAGGTTTTCGCGCTCGCGGCCGAGAAGGCGAAAGGACGAATCCGGAAGCTGGTCGTGGCGGGCTGCCTGCCCCGGCGCTACCGCGAAGAGCTTCCCGGCCTGATGCCCGAGGTCGATCTGTTCCTGGGGCCGGGCGACATCCCGGCGTTGCCGGGCCTGCTGAGGGAGATGCTGGGCGAAACGGTTCCGTCGAATGCCGGCTCCGCCGAATCCTCACGGTCGTGCGTGGGCGAAGGTGCCCTCGCCGAGGATGCCTACAAGCGCCGGCGTTTCGAGGCGGGCACGCCGGCCGCCTTCCTCAAGATCCTCGAAGGGTGCGACAACCGCTGCAGCTACTGCACCATCCCGCTGATCCGGGGCCCGCTCAAGAGCCGCGACCGCGATTCGCTGCTGGCCGAGACGCGCATGCTCGTCCGCAACGGGGCGCGCGAGATCTCCCTGATCGGGCAGGACATCACCGCCTGGGGGACCGACCGGGGCGAAACCGGAGCCCTGCCGGGGCTCGTGCGCGATATCGCGGGGGTGCGCGGCGTCCGCTGGGTACGCCTGCTGTATCTCTATCCGTCCGGCATCGACGATGCGCTGATCGACCTGGTGGCCGAAGGGGGCAAGGTCGTCCCCTACCTCGACATCCCGATCCAGCACGCCGATCCCGACGTGCTGCGCCGGATGGGGAGGCGCTACGGGCCTGATGACCTGCGGCGGCTGATCGCCCGGCTGCGTGAACGGATTCCGGGCATCTTCCTGCGCACTTCGGTCATCGTCGGATTTCCCGGCGAAACCCGGAAAAGCTTCCACAACCTGCTCGATTTCATCCACGAGATCCAGTGGGACTATCTCGGGGTGTTCCCTTATTCCCGCGAGGAGGGCACGGAGGCGCACGGCATGAAACCGCAGCTGTCGGAAAGCATCCGACAGGAACGGCTTCGGATCGTCCAGGACGCGCAGGCCGACATCCTGTCGGCGCGAAACCAGGCGTTGGTCGGCTCCGAGGTCGAGCTGCTGGTCGAAGGGACCCCCGCGCGCAGGGCGGCCGTATGCCGCCACCGGGGGCAGGCGCCCGAAGTCGACGGAAACGTTCTGCTGACCGGTTTCCGCGGCAAGCCGGGCGACATCGTGCGGGCGTGCGTCACGTCGTCGCGGGAGTGGGACCTTCGGGCCCGGATAATGGGGTAAGTCCCCCGTCCTGCCCGGTGATGCCTGAAAGCCGTTGACAGCAGGGGATCTCGGCGTATACTTACGCTTTTTCAATTCGGTTCGGGGGATGGCGGCGTATGAAGACGATCAAGGACATGCTCATGGAAATGCGGGAGGA
>JANXPS010000148.1 GCA_025357175.1 Deltaproteobacteria bacterium
ATCCTCCGGGCGACCGCGTAACTCCGCCGCAACCTCCCGGAAACGAAGAAAGCCCGGCAAAAACCACCGGGCTGACTTCAACGACGAAAAGCGGACAACCTATTAGCTGGAAAACCGGACAAGTCTACTTGACGCCAACACCGGCAATCACAGCGGCTAAAAAGGCCACGGGAGGATCATTCGATGCCTTGGGATCCGGAACAGTATCACCGATTCACGCAGGCTCGATTTGCGCCTTTTTCCGATCTGTTCGGCCTGATCCACGTGCGCCCCGGGATGTCGGTCGTCGATCTTGGCTGCGGGACGGGCGAACTGACGGTCGAACTCGCGAACCGCTTGCCTGAAAGTCGCGTTCTGGGCATCGACGGCTCTCCGCAGATGCTCGAAAGGGCGCGCGCGCTCGATGCGCCCGGGGTGGTGTTCGAGCAGGGCGACCTGCTCGACGTGGAGGGCGAGTACGACCTCGTGTTTTCCCACGCGGTACTCCACTGGATCGACGACCATCCGGCGTTTTTCCCGAGGCTCTGGTCGATGGTCCGTCCCGGAGGGCAACTCGCGGTGCAGATTCCGGCGAACCACCGGCACCCTTCGCACACCTGCGTGCTCGCCGCGGCGGACGAGGAGCCGTTCCGCTCGGTGCTCGGCGGCTGGAGGCGGCTCTCACCGGTGCTCGAGATCGATGCCTACGCGACGCTGCTCGACGGGCTCGGGGCGGAGGAGGTCGTGGCGATGGAGAAGGTCTACCCGGTCCATTTGCCGTGCGCCGCGGACATCTCGGAGTGGACGAAGGGATCGACCCTGGTTCCCTGGCTCGAACGGCTTCCGGAGTTGTTCCACGAGCCGTTTATCGCCCGCTATCGGGAACTGCTCTCGGCCGCATTGCCGCCCGGTCCGCACTTTTTCACCTTTCGACGCATCCTGCTCGCGGCGACGAGGCCCGACGACGCCGCATAGCGTCCAAAGCGCCGGGGAAGCGGGTCGGTTCCGGTCAGTACTTCGGCCGGATGGCGTACGGGATGGGGTCGTCGACGTCGGCCTCGCCGAAGGACCGGAGGCGCAGGGCGCACGAATCGCATGCACCGCAGGCGGGCGCGGAGTCCCGATAGCACGACCAGGTGTGTTCGAACGGGACGCCGAGCGATTTACCGAGCAGGATGATGTCCTTCTTCTTGAGCCCGATGAACGGCGTCTTGACGACGATCCCACTGCCCGGTTTCGTGCCCTGGCGGATCGTCTCGTTCATCGCATCATAGAAGGCGGGGCGGCAGTCGGGATAGCCCGAGGAGTCGGCTTCGACCGCGCCGATGTAGATGCGGGTCGCCCCGATCACCTCGGCCCAGGAAACGGCGATGGCGAGAAAGTGGGCGTTGCGGAACGGGACGTAAGTGACGGGGATGCCGTCGTGGTCGAGGTTGGCGGCCGGCACTTCGATCGACGGGTCGGTCAGCGCGCTGCCGCCGATCTTCGCGAGGTGGCCGATGTCGATGGCGAGGCGGCGCGCAACGCCGAGGTGGTCGCCGATCGCGTGGAAGCACGCCAGTTCCTTGCCTTCCGTACGCTGGCCGTAGTTGACATGGAGCAGCGAAAGGTCGGATTCGCGCTGCGCGAACGCGGCCAGGACCGAACTGTCCATGCCTCCGCTGAGCAGGACGATTCCCTTGGGTTTGCGGGCCGGGGTCATCGTGGAATTTTACCACGATGACCCCGGGAATCGTTGCGGGTCAGCTCTTCTGCATCGGTTCCCCGACCTTGATGCGGACGGGGGCCAGGCGCCGGTCGATCGTCGCGTCCCCCAACTGTCCCTTCGAATTGGAACCCCAGCTCCAAAGGGAGCCGTTCTTCTCGACCGCCAGCCCGTGGTCCACGCCGCCGGCGATGCTGACCACGTCGGCCAGGCCGGGAACTTTTGTCGGAACGGGGTTGCCGGCGCTCGTGCCATCGCCGAGGCGCCCCCCCGCGCCCCACGCCCAGACGTTGCCGTCTTTATCGAGCGCCATGCTGTAGTCCCATCCCGCGGCGACATCGGAGATGCCCGAGAGCGATTTCACGGGGGTCGGCCGGTTGCGGCTCTCATTCGTGCCGTCGCCGAGCTGGTACTGCCAGTTCACGCCCCAGGCCCATACGGTTCCGTCTTTTTTCAGGACGATGTTGTGGGAGCGTCCTGCCGAGATGTCGGAGACATCCGCGAGACCGGCCACAAGGACGGGAGTCGGCCGGTCTTCGTTCGTTCCGTCGCCGAGTTGGGCGCGGGCGTTGTCTCCCCAGGTCCAGACCGTTCCGTCGGCCTTGAGCGCGATGTTGTGGTACTGCCCGCTGGAAACGACGACGACGTCCGAAAGTCCCTTGACCTGAACGGGCTTGTTCCGGTCGATGGTCGTGCCGTCGCCGACCTGCCCGAAATGGTTCCGGCCCCAGGCCCATACGGTTCCGTCCTTTTTCAAGGCGAGGTTGTGGACCAACCCGCTTGAAACGCAGACGACGTCGGCGAGTCCCTGGATCTGTACGGGCATGGACCGGTCTTCGGTCGTCCCGTCACCCAGCTGTCCCCGATCGTTGGAGCCCCAAGCCCAGACCGTGCCGTCCTTCTTGAGCGCGATGGTGTGCGCCCGCCCTCCGATGACCGTTTTCACGTCCATCAGGCAAAGACGCACGGGGGAGGTTCGGTCAGAGACCGTCCCGTCGCCGAGTTTGCAATTTGAGTTTGCGCCCCATCCCCAGACCGAGCCGTCGGCCAGCATTGCGAAGCCGGATCGGAAGCCGACACCGACCGACGTTACGGTGGGCGTGTCGTCGGCGGAGCCGCGGGTTGCCATGGGAAGAATCAGCGCTATCGCCAGCAGCAGGGCTTCGATCGTGACGAGCTTGCGGTTTTTCATGGGTTCCCTCCAGGGAAGTCTTGAACGGTCTCCGATCAAGGGAGCATAATACGTACCGACTATTGGTATGCGTAACCTGTTGATATTGCTAATAATATGGCTCCGCCACTTTCCCGGATGGGGTGTGGCTTGTCTGCTTGTTGGAAATGAATTACCGGTTACCCGCAATTTATTGTCTTAGAGGATGTCACGGCTGAAACGCAAAACGGCGCCCCGATCGAGTCGGAGCGCCGCTTTGCCTAACCTTCCGGCCGTGGGCCGGGTCGGTCGATCAGATCTTGATGATCCGCGTGCCCGCCGGGGTACCCGGGATCTTTCTGGGCACGAGCCACGCGACGCCGGTCGCGAGTGCCGATTCCTCGCCCGTGTTCAACGTCGCCTTGACCGTGAAATAGATTGTCGTGCCGCGCGTCATGGCGGCGGTGGTGGGGTCGAAGGTCGAGGACGTCGTCGAAAGGCCCGAGCCGATCGATTTCAGCGAGGCGGCCGACAGTGCGGCATCGGTCGTCCAGTAGACCGTGTAGGTCAAGGTTTTGCCGGTTTCGAAAGCCGTGTTATCGGTGTAGCCCGTCACCGGATTCCAGGAGATCGTGTAGGATTCCGCGAAGGCGGGGATGGCGGCGAGGGATAGCGCGAGCAGCGTCAGGACGATCAGGGCATTTCTTTTCAGCAGGCCGGGCATGAGACTCTCCTTGTTTTGGGCTTGTTTGGAGTGCAGGTTGGTCAGCCGAGGTCCCACTCGACGGGCGTCGAGAACGACGAGACGAGATTGTCGGTCCCGACGGCGCGAACGGACACGTAGTAGCTCCTGCCCGGTTCGACGAACGGGGCAAGGTGGGTCAGGTTGAAACTGCTGGTCGCCTTCAGCACGGGGGTCGTACCGTCGGACCCGGTTTCGGTCGAAACGGCAGCGACGGCTGCCAACGGGGCATCGTTGTCGGTGAAGGTCGGGGAGGTTCCCACGTAGATATCGTAATGGGACAGGTCGGTCCGCGGGTTGAGCGGGGTGTTGTCGTAGAAGGTGGTCGGGGGAGTCCATTCGACGGCTTCCGTCACGACGGCCGGGTCCGGTGCACTGCCTCCGGATGTGGCGCCGCCGCTGCCGCAGCCGTTCGAACAGACCGAAAGCGCCAGGATTGCCGCGGTAAGTGCCATCCGGATTTTGCCTGATTCTGCCATCGCGTGCCGCCTCTCCGTCCAGCGAGCTTTTCGTCGCCTGCCCTTTAAGGGGTTTCACGTGGCGTGCCATCCGGGAACCGGATCGGGCGGGGGAGGCCAGGGTTCGGCAACTTGCCGGAATGATTGTGTTAACGTGTTACCAGGTCATTTCGGGCGCGGACAAGGCCAACCCCGCGGTATCAAATCCGTCTCGGCCGGAACCGCAAAACCGACAGGATTGTAATCATGGCGCAGGTTCGCAGGGTTTACCTTGACTTCGTCAAAAAGCAGGCCGGATCCGGCCGGATCGGTTGGCTTTTCGGCATCGGGGTCCAATATGCGCTGACGAAGCTGTCGCACGCCGTCGCCCGTCCGCTTTGCGGCCCCATCCTGGGGACGCTGGTGACCAACTACAGTTGCAACCTGCGTTGCCGGATGTGCCGGATGCCTCAGGACGACGCACGTCTCAGGGAAAGCGGGAACAAGCTCCTGTCCACCGAAGGGATGCGTTCGGTCATCGACGGCTTCGCCCGCCTCGGAACGCGCGGGATCGGGTTCACCGGAGGGGAGCCGCTGCTTCGCCCCGACCTGCCCGACCTTTTGCGGCACACGCGGGCGCGGGGGATGATGACGCACCTGAACACGAACGGCACGATGCTGGACGAGGCGAATGTTCTCGCGCTCCTCGATGCGGGTGTTTCTTCGATGAACATCTCGCTGGACGGGGCGACGGAGAAAAGCCACGACCGGATCCGCGGCGTGTCCGGCAGTTTCGGGAAGACGGTCGAGGCCGTGCGGCGGGTCGCGCGGATGCGGAAGGGAAGCCGGGCCGACCTCCGGCTGAAAGTCGTCGCGGTGCTTTCGGAAGACAATCTGGACGAGGTGGCCGACTATCTGGCGCTTGCGGCGTCGCTCGGAGTGGATTGCGTCGAATTCATCCCGCGGCAGCGCTTTCCGGAAGGTCCCGGAAAAGGGGCTCGCGCCGACGACGCGACGCTCGCCAAGGTCGATGCCGCGGTCCGGCTGCTGGGCGATGCCGCGTCGCTTCCGGTGCCGCTTGAAAACTCGGGCCGGATGCTGGCCCTTTTCGCTTCTTCGTTCCGGGGCGAGCCGTCCCCGCTGTCGTGCCATGCGGGCTACAACTCGCTCGCGGTCGACTGCTACGGCCGGATTTTCCCGTGCGTGCCGTACGTCAACTGGGACCGTCCCGTCGGCAACCTCTCGACCACCGATCTCGAAACGTTTTGGTACTCGGACGCGTACGCACCCGCCCGCCGGGAGGTCGCCGCCTGCCACGCCTGCACCCTCAACTGCCAGGCCGAGCTCAACCTCCTCTTCAACCCGTTCAGGCGGATCTGACCGGGGGTACGCGTTCCCGGCTTCCGCCGCCCCGCGAGGGTGTCATCCCCGGGGAGGGGATCACCTCCGACCGAGTCGGCCCGATGCTCCCCGGCTAGCGCCACGCGGGGGCGGATGCCCCGTTAATCCTAGGGCATACGGGGTGGCCGTTCGTCCTGTCATGAAAGAGGTCGTCGCTGGTTGCCCGTCCCGCTTCGCGTCTCGGGTACCCCTTTCCGTGGGACGGCTTGCTCCCGCATCCATGCACTCGCTGCGCCTCGGGTGCCCAGTCTCGCGGCGCCATCCATGGCGCCCCAGAACGCTCGGGGCACACGCCCACGGAAAAGGGCACCCTGCGACGCTTCGCCGGCCGGGAAAGGCGACGACCGAATGCTGTAACCGTGTATGGGCCTATGCATCAGCGGAAGGGGCATCCGTTGGATGCCCGAGCGTGAGCCGGCTACCGCCCCGCCATCAGCCCAGGATTCTCCACCAGCGGGCGGCCATCGCGGGGATCGACTCGCACGAGGTCCAGCAGCCCGGGCAGCGGCCGGCCCGGATTTCTTCCCGGAGTGCGACCGCCTCCGGCGAGTTCCAGATCTTCTCGAGGTCGAATCCGGAATCCTTGAGGTTGCCTAGCGGGCGGCTCCAGGTCACGCAGGGGAAGACGGTACCTTTCGCGTCGACGAAGCAGCTGGCCGACAGCGCCTGGCAGGGGATCGGGCACTTGCCGGTCTCGAGGTAACGCTGCGCGAGAGCCAGATGTCGCCGCTCGACCAGGTTCAAGGGGGACAGGGAAAAGCCCCGCGCGGCGAGCAGCGACCGGAGGGTGCGC
>JANXPS010000151.1 GCA_025357175.1 Deltaproteobacteria bacterium
ACACCTTCTTCATCCGGCAGCCGTTGATGCTGGCGGCCAACTTCATCGTGGTCGAGGCGGCCGACATGGGCGGCGGGAAAACGCGGCAGCAGGGCTTCATGGTGTTCCGCGAAGCCGACGCCGGGACGGGCATCGTCTCGGATGCGCCCCAATACCATTTTCACAGGGCGGCCAACGAAACGCCGTGCCGCCGCTGTCACGACGTGACTCCCACCGAGGAAAAGGCGAAGGGGCTCGACTCCAAGACCAACCCTTGCCTCTCCTGCCACAGTGAAATGTCCGGCCGCAAGATCGTCCACGGGCCGATCGCGATCGGCGGCTGCTCGTCCTGCCACCAGTTCAAGGGGACCGGCGAACGCTATGCGCTCGTCGCCGCGGGTTCCGAGCTTTGCTTCAACTGCCACGACGACATGAAGAACTCGTCGCACCGGGTCTACAACCACGAGCCCGCCGCCGAGGGGCGTTGCACGGGCTGCCACGACCCGCACGGAAGCCAGGAGAAATTCCAGCTCAGGCGCCACATCTCCGATCTCTGCATTTCCTGCCACAAGGACGCGGCGACGCTGGGCGGGAAGTCGATCCACGAGCCCTACCAGAACGGCCGCTGCGACTTTTGCCACACGCCGCACGGCTCGGACCGCGACCCCAAATTCCTCCGGCTGCCGGGCGACCGGCTTTGCCTGTCGTGCCATCCCGACCTGCCCAACCGCGGGCACGTCCACCCCACCGGCGCGACGACCAGCAAAAAGCTGCCCGCAGACGTCGCCCTCGACAACGGGGGGAGACTCTTCTGCCTGTCGTGCCACCAGGCGCACGAGTCGGGCGAAGTCAGGCTGCTCCAGCCAGGCGGCTGCGACCGGTGCCACGAGAAACTCTTCTAGAACCGGATTCCGGGGGCGCGCCCGTCGCGGGATCGCCCCCGGATCGCCCCATCCTCGTCCTCGGCGCCACCGGATACATCGGCGCCCGCCTCGTCCACCGGCTCGTCGAATCAGGACACTCCGTACGCGCCGCCGGGCGCTCGCTCGACCGGTTGCGATCCCGCCCCTTCTCGACTCTTCCCCGTGTCTCGCTTGCGGTCGCCGACGCGCTCGACCCGGAGTCGATCTCGGCGGCCTGTTCCGGATGCGGCGCCGCCTATTACCTCGTACACTCGATGGACTCGGGGCAAACCCGCTTCGCCGAGGCCGACCGGGACGCCGCCCGCAACTTCGCGACGGCCGCGGCGGCGGCCGGGCTGTCGCAGATCGCCTATCTCGGGGGGCTCGGGGAGGACGACGGGGGGTTGAGCGAGCATCTGCGCTCCCGCGCCGAAGTGGGCGACATCCTGCGGGAGGGCGCTGTTCCGGTCACGTGGCTTCGGGCCGCCATGGTGGTGGGATCGGGCAGCGGATCATTCGAGATCCTGCGGTATCTCGTCGATCGCCTCCCCGTCATGGTCACGCCGCGATGGCTCGACACCGAGGTGCAGCCCGTCGCGATCGGCAACGTCCTCGACTGCCTGGCCGGCGTCCTCGGCCGCCCGTTTGCCGCCGGACGAACGTTCGACGTCGGCGGCGCCGAGGTGACCACCTACCGGAAACTCATGGCGATCTACGCCGACGAGGCCGGGCTTCCCCGACGCCTGATCCTCCCCGTGCCGATCCTCTCGCCGCGGCTGTCCTCGTACTGGATCGATATCGTCACGCCCATCCATGCGTCGCTTGCGCAACCGCTGGCGCAGGGATTGCGAAACCGCGTCGTGTGCCACGACAACCGGATCGCGGAGTTCGTCGGGACAAGGATGCTCGACTGCAGGATGGCGATCCGGGCGGCCATCCGAAGCACGGCGCTGCCGAACGACGAACCGGGGACCCCTCTGCCCGAAGCCGACCCCTGGCCCGGCGATCCCCCCTGGGCGGGCGGCACGCTCTTCGTCGATCGGCACACCATCACGGTCGGCGCTTCGGCGGAAGCGGTGTGGCGCCCCGTGGTCCGGATCGGAGGCGACGCCGGGTGGTACCATGCCGATGCCATGTGGCGGTTGCGCGGGCTGCTTGACCGGATGGCGGGCGGCATCGGCATGCGCAGGGGGAGGCGCGATCCCGACGCGCTCGTGGCGGGCGACGCGCTAGACTTCTGGCGGGTCGAGGCCGTGGAGCCCGGGCGGCGCCTTCTGCTGCGCGCCGAGATGACGATGCCGGGCTGCGCGACGTTCGAAATCCGGCTGAACAGAGGTGGGGAGGGCGTCACGGAGGTCTTGCTCGAAACGCGTTTCGCACCGCGCGGAATCATCGGAATCATCTATTGGAAACTGGTCAACCCGTTCCACCATTTCGTGTTTCCGGGACTGCTCCGGGAGATCGCCCGCCGCTCGGGCGGGGCGGTCCTGTCGGGGCCGTAGATGGTCAGCGGCTGAAGCAGGGTTCGGGAGGGCATTCCCGGAAAAGGAGGGTCACCTGGGCCATTCGGCCAGGATCCGGGCCAGCGCGGCGTCGAACTCGGCCTCGAGCGAAGCATACCCCGCGCGGGCGTTTTCCATCTCCCGGATCGGCGCATCCGTCATCGCCGAAACGAGTTCTCCCGGCGGCGCGTCCTTCCGGACGATATGCCCCAGCGCATGCTGCGCCGACGCATTGAACGCCGCCTCCTTTTCCGCGATCGCATCGGGGACGAAGTGCGCGAGGGTGGCGTACGAGATGCGCCCACGCGCCGCGATTTCATCCCGGGGGGCGCCGTTCGAGATGTGATAGACCGCGGAGAGCAGGACGCACGCCTTGATCGCGTCGCGGCCGGCCGGAAGCTGCGACTCGGGCAGGAGGATTCCGCCCTCGGCGTGCCGCTCGAGGACCCGTCCGTAATCGGCGAGGATGCGGAAGGCGGACTGCAGTTTTTCCGCCAGAGGGTCGTGCGCCGCTCCGGTCACGCGTCAGCTTTGCGGCTGGCCGGGCACCGTCTGTTCGGACACCCCCGGCCAGGCGGCGCCGGCTTTCGCGATCAGCCGCTCCTCGAATCGTCGCGGGATCACGATCGTGATGTCGGCCGTTTGCGCGGTCTCGACCCGAAACGCCGGAGCCCCCATGTAGCTTCCGGGGATCAGCGTGATGTCGGCCCAGGGGATCCGGGCACCCTTGTGGCCGGGATGCCACAGGATCAATCCGCGTTCGTCCCCGCCGACACCGGCGTAACCGCGCCCCACCTTGCCGCCGATCTTTTCGATGACCTCTTTACCCGTGAGATCGTCGGCGCCGTAAAGGTGAGCGATCCGCTCCCAGCTTAGGTCGATCTCGGCAGGCAAACGCTCGCCTCCCACCAGCCGCCGCTTGAGGAGCATGCCGACGACGAGCAACAGCACCAGGGGCAGGATGAATATCCAGTTAGGCAAACGAATTCCTCCAGACTTCCTCGGGAACGCCACGCATCCCGTTCATTCCGCGACACGTCCCCTCATCAACCACGTTCGCTCGATCGCGATTCGCGCATCACCGTTGCCCAGCCACACTTCGCCGTCCTGGACCATCGCCTGAAGCTGCATGGTCCGGCGGGACATCGCGGCGAGCGCTTCGGTCGTCTCCGCCGAAAGCGCCACGACCTCAAGGTTGTCGTAGCGCGCCAGCTCCCGCTCGATCTTGCCCCACCACAAATCCACGGAACGGCCGCCGTAGGCATAGACGACGACCCGTTCGGACTGGCCGAACGCCTTGCGCAGGCGGCGTTCGTCGGGCTGTCCCACCTCGATCCAGAGCTCGATGCGCCCGGTCAGGTCGCGCTGCCACAGGTCGGGTTCGTCGGTGGTGCTGATTCCCCGGCCGAACTCGAGCCGCTCGTGCGCGTGCAACGCGAACGCAAGGAGGCGGACCATCATCCGTTCCTCGGTCTCGGAAGGGTGCCGGGCGAGCGTCAGCGAATGGTCCGCGTAATAGTGGCGGTCCATGTCGGCGACGTTGAGGTCGGCCTTGTGGATGGTCGAAGGAAGCGCCATTGTTGCCCGTCCGGGCGATCCGACCGCGCTAGTTCAGGCGGAACGGGGTTCCGGCAGCCGTGATCATCCTGACAGGCGAGGGAAACTCGGCGGTCTGGACTCCCAATTGGCCGTAAGAGTTGTTTCCCCACGTCCACACCATGCCATCGTCCCTCAGGGCGATCGAGTGGTAGACCCCCGTGGCAACAGCCGCCACGCCAGTCAGTCCCGACACCTGGACCGGCGTCGAACGATCGACCCTCGTGCCGTCGCCCAGCTGGGCCTTGGTGTTGATCCCCCATGCCCAAATCGTCCCGTCGCTCTTCCGGACGACCGTATGGCTACTGCCGGCCGCAACGCTGCGCACGCCGGTCAATCCCGGCATCTCGATCGGCACGGTGCTTTCAGAAATAATGCCGGGGCCCAGTTGCCCGTAATCGTTTTTCCCGAAAGCCCACACGGTTCCGTCATCCTTCAAGGCGACGGTATGGGTCGTTGCCGCGGCGATCGCGACCACGCCCGTCAACCCGGTTACCTGGGCGGGCGCTGTACAATCCGTCGTTGACCCGACGCCCAGCTGCCCGCTCCCGTTTTTTCCCCAGGCCCACACCGTCCCGTCGTTCTTCAGGGCGATCGTATGGAAATCTCCGGCCGCGACGGCGATCACGTCCGCCAGTCCCGGCACCTGGGCAGGGACCGTGGAAATCGTCGAATTATCCACCGTGTAGCCCAGTTGCCCGGACGTGTTGAATCCCCATGTCCAGACGGTGTTGTCGTTTTTCAGGGCGACCGTGTGCGAGTTTCCCCCGGCCACGGCGACTACGCCGGCCAACCCCGGGACCCTTGCGGGCAATCGCCTGTCGATCGTGGTTCCGTCGCCCAGCGCACCGCCCCCATTGGATCCCCACGCCCACACCGTGTCGTCGCGTTTCAGGGCGATGTTGTGGCTCGCCCCGGCGGCGATTGCGGTCACGCCCGTCAGGCCCTGCACCGGGAGCGGCGTGAAACGGGGTGCCGTCGTGTTGTCGCCCAGCTGACCGGCCTCGTTGGCCCCCCACGCCCAGACCAGACCGTCGCGCGTCAAGGCGAGGTTATGGCCGGCCCCCGCGGCGACGGCAGCCACGCCCGCCAACCCGGTCACGGGAATCGCGCCGGTCTGGTTCAATCCCAAGCCGTTGCCCAGCTGGCCGTAGAAGTTTTCGCCCCACGACCACATCGTCCCGTCGCCGTTCAGGGCGAGGGTGTGGACGTCCCCCGTCACCACGGAAACCACGCCCGAAAGACCCGTCATCCGCACCGGCGTCGAACGACTGGTCCACGTGCCGTCGCCGAACTGTCCGTGATCGTTGATCCCCCACGCCCACATCGCCCCGTTGTTCTTGAGGATGATCGTGTGGTTCCCTCCGGCGGCGACGAGGATCGTATCCTGGACCCCCGCCAGCGGAATCGGCACCTTGCTGAAAAGCTCTCCCGTGGGGGCGCCGTCGCCCAGCTGTCCGGATCCGTTGCTCCCCCAGACCCAAACCGTCCCGTCGTTCTTCAGGGCGTTGGTATGGTTCGTCCCGGCGGAGATCGAGAACACGTCCGTCAGCCCCGACACCCGGACCGGCGTCGAACGATTCGCGATCGAATTATCGCCGAGCTGGCCGTATTGATTGAATCCCCAGGCCCACACGGTCCCGTCCCGCTTCAGGGCGACCGCGTGGCTTCCTCCTGCG
>JANXPS010000165.1 GCA_025357175.1 Deltaproteobacteria bacterium
TGACCGACTTCATCGCCGCGATCGAACAGGCCTTGCAGAAAAAAGCGATCCTCCAGCTGGAGCCGATGCAGCCGGGCGATGTGGCCGCCACTTACGCCGACATCAAGGCAAGTCGCCGCGATCTGGGCTTCGCGCCTGTGACAGAGATGCCTGCCGGCATCGCGAAATTCGTCGCCTGGTACAGGGCGGCCTACGTGAAAACCCAGGAGGCACCGTGAGCAAGGGCATGCACCTCTCGTTCGATTTTTCCCTGGTCCTCGAAACCAATCTGAAAAGCGGCGAAGGCATGACGTCCGCCGCGATGAAGGCCGCGATCCGGCAGGCGCGCAAAGCGGCGAAGACGACCGAGGCGCGGCACGCCTCCGGGCAGGTCGGTTTCCCCGACCTTCCGTTCAAGCTCGAGGAGGCGAAGGCGATCGGAAAGATCGCCGCCAGGCTGCGGAAGAAATTTTCCCACATGCTGGTCCTCGGCATCGGCGGCTCCGCGCTCGGCACCAAGGCGATCATCGAGGGGATCGGCGCCGGCGCCCGAAAGGGGATGTCCGTCCACGTCGCCGACAACGTGGACCCCGATTTCTTCTTCCCGCTGCTCCGGTCGCTCCCGATGGAAAAGACGGTCGTCGTCGCCATCAGCAAGTCGGGCACGACGGCCGAGACGAATTCCCAGCTTGCGCTCGCGATGGACGCGCTCAAGAAGGTCAACCCGGAAGGGTGGCGCGACCAGCTGATCCTGATTACCGATCCGGAAAAAGGGGTATTCCGCAAACTGGCCACCGATGACGGAATCGCCGCGTTGCCCGTTCCCCCGAATGTCGGCGGGCGCTTCTCTGTTTTCACGCCGGTCGGGCTGCTGCCCCTCGCAGCTGCCGGCATCTCGATCGACCGCCTGCTCAACGGCGCGGCGTGGATGGAAGCCATGTTTCGCGGCGTTCCGGTCGACGACAACCCGGTGATCAAGGCCGCGGCGGTATATGCGCATTACATGACCGAAAATCCCAAATCCGTGCAGCTCTGGTTCACCTACGGGCAGGGCCTCGAAAGGGTGGCCGAGTGGTGGCAGCAGCTCTGGGGGGAATCGCTGGGCAAGAAGCGGCCCGGGGGCGGAACTGTCGGCCAGACGCCGTCGCGCGCCGTCGGCGTGACCGACCAGCATTCCCAGGTGCAGCTGTTCCAGGACGGTCCGTCCGACAAGGTGTACACGTTCGTGAAATGGATGGAAGGCCGGGAAAAGGGGAAAGTGCCGAAGGCGGCTTTCTCGCCCGACATGGCGATGCTCGGAAACCGCCCGTTGCGCGACCTGTTCGATGCCGAGTTCGAGGGGACGATCGGGGCCCTGTGGGACGCCGGCCGGCCGATCGTCCGGATGGAGGTCGGCGAACGCGACGAGCGGCATCTCGGTGCGTTCCTCCATTTCTGGATGTGGGTGACCGCGATCGTCGGCGACATCCTCGGGGTCGATGCGTTCGACCAGCCGGGCGTCGAGGAAGGCAAGAAGATCGCCCGGGCACTGATGGGGGAGAAAGGTTCCGAGTCGCGGCGGGCGGCGTTCGACCGGAAATCGGAGAAGCGGATGCGCGACGAGATCCACCTCGAGGACCGGGATCGGCAGGCGGACGATGGCGTTTCCGAATAACCCGCGGTGACGGGGCGCATCCGGCAGCTGCCCGACGGCGTCGTCAACCAGATCGCCGCGGGCGAGGTCGTCGAACGGCCCGCTTCCATCCTCAAGGAGTTGATGGAGAACGCGGTCGACTCGGGGGCGAAACGGATCGAGGTGCGCGTCTCGGGCGCTTTCCCTTTCGACCTGCGGATCTCCGACGACGGCTGCGGCATGACGGTCGAAGAGATGGCGCTGGCTGTCCGCCGCCACACGACCAGCAAGATCGCCGAGGCCGCCGATCTCGAAAGGATCGCCACCTACGGATTCCGCGGCGAGGCGCTGCCGTCGATCGGGTCGGTGTCCAGGCTGCGGATCGTCTCGCGTCCACACGGGGAACCGCAGGCCGCTGAAACCGTCGTCGACAACGGCGTCGTTTCCCAAAAAGCCGCGGGGGCGCCCGAGGGCACGACGGTCGAAGTGTCGGGCATCTTCGCAAACGTGCCGGCCCGTCTCAAGTTCCTGAAAACTCCCCGGACCGAGATGAACCACTTGTGGGACGTGTTCCACGCGGTGGCGATCCCGCGGGAAGGGGTCGCCTTCAGGATGTCCGACAGCCGATCCGATGCATCGTACGAGGCGGGGGAGACGTGCGGGCTGCGGGCGCTGGGCCACGCGGGACAGGATGCGAAATACCTCGTGCCGATCGACCGCGCATCGGCATTCTTCCGCGTCACGGGGCAGGTGGGGCTGCCGCAACTCTCGCGCTTCGGGGCGTCCGGCCTGCTCTTTTTCGTCAACGGCCGCCATTTCCGCGACAAGGGACTCTACGCCGCCGTCCGCGAGGCCTATCGGGGAATCCTCCCGCCTGACCGGCAGCCCGTCGCGACGCTTTTCTTGACCTGCAGCCCCGCCGAGGTCGACGTCAACGTTCACCCGGGCAAGACCGAGGTGAGATTCCGGTACGGACGCGACCTGTTCGAACTGGTGCGGCACGCCATCGGCGAGCGGCTCGGGGAAATCCCGGCTTCGGCGGACGACGGAGGGATCGCCGTTCCGGTCCGGCCATTTTCGATGAACGCTCCCGGGTCGTTTTTTCCGGATCGCATGTTCGCCGCTGGAAATCGGATATCCGAGGGGACATCGCCCGCTCCCGGGCCCCCGCTCCCTTTCATCGTTTCCCAACCCGATTCCGGCGAGCCGGGTTTTTTCAGCGCCCTCAAGCCGCTGGGACAGCTGTTCGGAACCTACCTGCTCTGCGAAGCCGGGAACGAACTCGTCATCGTAGACCAGCATGCGGCAGACGAGCGGATCGTCTTCTCGCAGCTCAAGGGCGTTTTCTTCGGCGAGGGAAGCCCGCTCCAGCACTGGCTCGAGCCGCAGGCGATGACGCTGTCCGACGTTTCATCCGCCGAGAGCGACGAGGTGGCGGCTTTTCTCACCCGGGCCGGTTTCGCCTACGAGCGGTGCGGCATATCCGAATTCCTGCTCACGGGCGGTCCGGCCGCGCTCGGGCGATTCGACGTCCAGCGGTGGTGGCGGGATCTCGCCGGCTATTTCGCCGAGCACGAAGCGCTGCCCAAGGGAATCTTCGACGCCGATCGTGAACTTTGGCGGCTTGCCTGTCATTCCTCGGTTCGTGGCGGCGACTCGCTGGACCTCGCCTCGATGCGCAGGCTCCTGGCCGACCTTGATCGCGCCGTCGCCTCCCACAGCTGCCCGCACGGCCGGCCGGTCTGGATCCGCATCTCCCGGGCCGAACTCGAACGGATGTTCCTGCGGGCGTAGCGCCCCGACGATCATTTGCCGACGGACACCCCCCTCCCACTGGTCGTCCTTGCAGGCCCCACCGCATCCGGGAAAAGCGCGCTGGCGCTCGAGCTCGCCCGTCTCTTCCCGTTCGAGGTCGTCAACGCCGATTCGCTCCAGGTCTATCGCGGCATGGACATCGGCAGCGCAAAGCCGACTCCCGGGGAGCTGACGCAGGTTCCCCACCACCTGATCGACGTGGCGGATCCAGACGAACCCTACAACGCGGGCCGTTTCGTAGCCGAGGCCGAGGCGGCGATCGCCGATATCCGCGGGAGGGATCGAGTGCCGCTGGTCGCCGGTGGAACCGGGATGTACATCCGGGCGCTTCTTCGCGGCCTCGACGACCTGCCGTCGGACGCTGCCGTGCGGGATGCGTTGTCCATCCGGTGGGAGGCCGAGGGAGGGGAAGCGCTGCATGCCGAACTGCTCGCGAAGGATCCCGAGACCGCGGCCCGTGTCCACCCGGCCGACCGGACCCGGGTCATCCGCGCGCTCGAGATCGAGATCGTTTCCGGGAAGCCGGCGTCCGCCCTGCGGGCGCAGTGGGAGCTTCGCGCACCGCGCCATCCGCACCTGTTCCTCGCCCTTGGACCCGGGCGGGCAGCGCTCTACGCCCGGATAGACCGTCGCGTCGACGAGATGTTCCGGCGGGGTCTGCTCGACGAGGTTCGCGGCCTGCTTGAAAAGGGGTATGGGCCGACTCTGAAACCGATGGGGGCGCTTGGATACCGCCACGCGGTTTCCCACCTGCTTGCGGGGACGCCTCTTGCCCGGGTGGTCGAGGACACCAAGCGCGACACCCGCCATTACGCCAAACGGCAGTTGACCTGGCTGTCCGGGGAACGCGACGTGAAATGGATCCCCCCCGATTCCGCCCTGGAAACGGCGGCCGGGGAAATCAAAAACCACTTGTTTTGACCGCTAAGTTGCCATAGATTAAGTAGTTATCCCCTTCGGCAGGAGTTTGCGATGATCCTTCAGTACCTCGATTTCGAGCGGCCGATCGCCGATCTTGAAAACAAGCTCGAGCAGCTTCGCCGGGGCGACGACGGAACCGACAAGACGGTCCGCGACGAGATATCCAAACTCGAAAAGAAGATCGTCAAGGTTCGCAAGGACGTTTTCGCAAACTTGACCCGGTGGCAGATGACGCAGCTTGCGCGCCATCCCAACCGGCCCTACATGCTCGACTACATCAACTTCTGCTTCAAGAACTTCATCGAGATTCACGGCGATCGCGCTTTCCACGACGACGCCCCGATCGTTTGCGGCTTCGCCGAGCTCGAGGGCGAGCGGGTGGTCGTGATCGGCCATCAAAAAGGGCGTAACACGAAGGAAAAGATCGCCCGCAACTTCGGCATGCCCAACCCCGAGGGGTACCGCAAGGCGCTGCGCGTGATGAAGCTGGCCGAGAAGTTTCACCTCCCTATCATCACCTTCATCGACACGCCCGGGGCGTTTCCCGGAATCGGCGCCGAAGAGCGTGGCCAGTCCGAGGCGATCGCCCGGAACCTGCTCGAGATGTCGCACCTCAAGACGCCGATCATCGTTGCCGTGGTCGGCGAGGGGGGCAGCGGCGGGGCGCTGGCGCTGGGCGTCGGCGACGAGATCCTGATGATGCAGTACTCGATCTACTCGGTCATCTCGCCCGAAGGGTGCGCCTCGATCCTGTGGCGCGATCCGGCCAAGGCCGAGATTGCCGCCGAGATGATGAAGATCACCTCGCCTGACCTGCTCAAGTTCGGCGTGATCGACCGGATCATCCCCGAGCCCGAGGGCGGGGCGCACCGCGACCACAAGGAAGCGGCCGAGTCGCTCAAGAAGGAGCTGGTCCAGACGCTCGCTTCGCTGCTTCCGCTCCCCATTCCCCAATTGCTCGACCGCCGCTACGCCAAGTTCCGGGCGATGGGCCAGTTCAAGAAAAAGGCCGGGGGGGCTGCTTGACGGAGGCGCGTCTCTCCGAACTGCGCCACGAAATCGATTCGATCGACGACCAACTTGTCGATCTGCTCAACCGTCGGGCCGCGGCGGCGCTCGAGGTCGGATCGATCAAGTCGAAGGAAAATCTGCAGTTCTACGTTCCCGAACGCGAAGCCGAGATCCTGCGAAGGCTGACCGCCGCCAATCCCGGCCCATTTCCCAACGATGCGCTCAAGGCCATCTACCGGGAAATCATCTCCGCTTCCCTTGCGCTCGAAAAGCCGCTCAGCGTCGCCTTTCTGGGCCCCCGGGCCACCTTTACCCACCTCGCGTGCCTCAAGCATTTCGGCGAGAGCGCGGTCTACGACCCC
>JANXPS010000191.1 GCA_025357175.1 Deltaproteobacteria bacterium
CGATCTGCTCGATCAGGCGATTCACATAGTCCGCGGAATCCGCGAGGTTCGCATCGGCCGGGGTCCCGATGCCGACCTTCAGCTTCCGGATCCTTCCGTTTCCCGCCTTCACGCACGGATATTCAGGGTTTGCGAACAATATTTCCTGTCCGATGCCAGCCGAAACGGGACCTTCGTCGAAAACGACAGGATCAGCCAACTCGCGCTTGATTCCAGCCAGACATTCCGTATCGGGCCTTACCGGATACATTTTCAGCGGTTCCACGAAGGCGGGAGCTTCGACGATATCCCGACAATGATCGACGGGGGTATTCCTGCTCCTCCCGTGATCGGTAAACCCTCCGGCAAAATGCCCCCCGCGGCTCCCGTTCACCCGCTCGGTATCGTTGGAAGAAGTCCCGGCATTCAGAGCCTTCTTGGCAGCATCCGAAAAGTGGCCGCATCGGATGTCCCGATCCTGATCGAAGGCGAAACCGGATGCGGAAAAGAGCTGGTCTCGCGCGGCATCCACGATTTGTCTGCCCGCAGGGGCCGTCCCTTTGTGGTGGTCAACTGCGGAGCGATTACCGCAGAACTGATCGAGAGCGAACTTTTCGGCCACGAAAAGGGGGCATTTACGGGGGCAACCTCGCAGAGGAAGGGGGCATTCGAGATCGCCGACTCCGGCACAATTTTCCTCGACGAGATCGGGGAACTCCCCCTTTCGTTGCAGCCCAAGCTTCTCAGAATCCTCGAACAAAAGGAATTGAAGCGGGTTGGCGGCAACGAAACGATCGCTACCGATGTAAGAATACTGGCGGCAACGAATCGAAACCTCCGCGAAGAGATCAAGATCAAGTCTTTTCGGGATGACCTATATTTCCGGATCAGCGCCATCACCCTCACCATCCCCCCACTCCGTGAGCGGTGCGAAGACATCCCCTTTATCGCACGCCATTTCATCGAGTCCATGCGAGCACCCGCTTCACGGCCTGTTCCATCGCTGACTGACGATGCAGCGGCCTTCCTTTCATTGCAGAGCTGGCCGGGTAATGTTCGGGAACTACGGAATGCCGTGCAAAGAGCCGTCGTCATGTCCGAGGGCGACTCCCTTTCCAGTCTGGATTTCTCATTTCTAGGCTCTAGCGACTCCCCCTACATCAGCCCGGAGAACTGCGATTCCCTTTCCCGCTGGGAGCAATCCGAAAGGAAAAGTTTGCAGGCCGAACTCATCCGGCAGCACTGGAACAAAACCGCCACCGCGCGCGAACTCGGAATCGCCAAATCCACCCTTTTTGAAAAGCTCAAGAAGTACGCCATCAAGTCCCCAGAACCAGACTGATTTCCGGACCTGCAGTCCTAATCCCGGACCCTTTCTAAGCCCTGACACCCCCCGATATCGATTCATCTCCCGATATTTCACCGACATTTAAAGGTTTTTTGCCGTTTTGTCGCCCCAATCCTTCGTGGAACAGCTCTTGCCTCCTGTTTCGGTCACTTAAACCCGAAAGGAGTCACCTTTATGCGCAAAAAAATGAGCTTTCGAAACCGGAACGGCCAGGGACTGACGGAATACATTATCGTCGTGGCCCTCGTGGCGATCGCAGCCATAGGGATCGTCAATATTTTCGGAAACCAGCTCAGGAACCAGTTTGCAACGATCATTACGGCCATGTCCGGCAGCTCTCAAGCCAAGGTCGAGTCGTTGGCTTCCGATGCGAAAAAAGAAGCCAACAAAAAATCTCTTTCAGACTATGCCGGTTCGAAATAACCGCGGAGGTGCAATCGTGGAATTCCTGATCGCTGGCACAGTACTCCTGTTGTTCATCTTCACGATAATCCAGTTGGCGTTCCTTCTGTCCGGAAAAGGCGCAGTCGAGACGGCGGCCCATTTCGGGGCTCGCAAGTTTGCCCTTTCCGCCCGAAAGAATATTCAAAAAGCAAAGGCATCCGCCCTCTCGGAGGCCTCCATGATCTGCCGTCATCGCATCGGTGGAAACTATACGAATCTCACCATGACAACCCTCGAGTTCTTTGCGCCGGACGGGTCGCCGGCCGAGGGGGTGGCCAGGACCGGAGACGCCTACCAGGTCAACCTCTCGCACTGGGTTGAGCTTGTGGTCCCTTGGGCAAACAGAATCCTGTTCACGATCGTTCCAATCAAGAAAGTTCGCCTGGGGGAACGTTTCTACTTCATTTTCAATGCATCCCGCCTGGTAACGGTCGAATGAACAGGATTTCGCTGTATCCCAGGCAGATATGCCAAGCCCGACTCGGGAACCATGGGCAGGCGGTGTCGCTGTTCCTGGTGACCGCCGTCCTGCTCATGTCCCTTATATATTCTGCCGTGTACCTGTCACACCAGGGCGTATTGAAAATAACAGCGATCAACAAGATCGATTCTGTGGCAATTTCGGCTGCGACATGGGAAGCACGCGGGCTGAACCTGATCGCTGCCTTGAACGAAGGAGTTTACGAGTGCATCCGGCTGATTCGATGGATTTGTGCGATTTGGGCTGTTCTCGCAATTGCCTCCGCAACCGGCTACGGAGCCGCGATATTTTCAGCGTATTCGGATTATGCGGAAGACATTATCCGAAACGTATGGGAACGGGCAACGGAGCTGGCCGACTGGGCCGAGCGGGTCAAGGAGATGACACCCTCCCTGGTTCTGGCCGAGACCGCCGCCTTATCCGCCAAGCTTGGTGTGACCGGAGTCCTGACCCCCACCAACCCCGTCGGATCTCACGATAGCGAAGGCACCTTGGAACTGCACCTGAAAAAAGGGAAAAAAATCGGGATATCCGAAGCACTTGCTCCGATTCTCGACCTGCTCGGTTCCGGGATCGGAGGCGCGGTGAAATCGATTCTAAACCCGATTCTCGCAGGCATCCTCGGGGCATCACAGGAACCGATTCGCCTCCTCATACCCGAGGACGACTTCGATCGGCGGCAGGTCGTTCGATTTTCCGGATACCGGGAGGCCGAAGGTTTATCCGTGCCTTTTATCGGTCCTTTGGGCCGACGCCGTTACGCTTTTTCGACCACTGCTCAGCCATACGGCGGCGGAAGCACCGAAATGACCTGGAAGTCACGATTATTCGAAACGGAGGACGACAAATGACCTCCGAACCCGGTCGCCGTTCCGGAAATGCCCTGGTCGAATCATTGTTCATATTCCCTTTGTTGTCGCTTATGTTGGTTGCCGTCTACGCTTCCGGGAATACGCTGTCGATGCTATCGACTGCCGAATCCGCATCGCACGCGGAAGGGTTAAGGGCCGCAAGACGGCAATCATCCGTCGCAGACAAGTGGAACAGCGCCTTTGCTGCTTCTGAAAAACCGTTCCGTTTTGACCAGTCCTCCGGGTCAGGCGCCAGACTTCTCCCCTCCCCCTTCCCTTCCTTGTCTGGACGCCAGACATCCGCGGTCACTCTAGATCGCGAATGGGATCCATGGACGCGTTCCGCGCTACGAATCGACAAACAACGGATCGAACGGAAGGACGAATTGTCTGGCGACTGCTGGGAAAATGGGACCGGATCGGGCCGAAAAATCCGGAATACGGTCAAATTGCTCGTCGGAACCGGTGTCCTCTGATGAAACTATCGGTTTTATTAATGATTACGCCAATCATGCTTATCGGGGCAATAGGATATTCCGCCAATCGGATTTTGAATGTTGGAAATTTTGAAGGGAACTCCATCCGTGTAGACGGCCAGGCATTCGACGGCTTGTCGAATGACGATTCGGACGATTCCTTACTGAAACACGCCCGTATTCGCGTTCTATCAGGCGTCGCCATCAGTAATCATGTCTCAGCCCACGATTCATTACGTATGGGCTTTCTACCAGACAGATTTCAAATGATGCACACATTATCCTTCGGAACAAAAGGATCCACGAACGAAATCATCACAGGGAACATCAGGAGCAAGACGTTCAATCGCGAGCCGCATTTTATGAATAACTGGGAATACCACCAGTCCGGCAATTCCGGAAAATCAGCCATTGCCATTCGTGACCAGAAAGGAATAAAGACCATTGTACTTATTAACCGGGATCGTGGAACGTTTCTCGCGTTTACGCAAAAGGGCACCTGATGCCTCGCGCTGGCTACCTCTTTTTGCCGGAATACTGATGACCTCGGCGGCCATCATGATGGCAAGATCCCGGATCGAAGCGGCGCGTCTTGACGTAATCGACAAATCGCGTCCGACAGAGATCGTGGTTGCTTCAAAACCGATTCATGCAGGTGATCCGTTTTCACCGGGGAACCTGGCAAAAAAAACGATCCCTGTTTCGGGTACCGGTAAAAGAAACATCAAGTCAGAAGACTTCAATCTCCTTTTAACTGCAAAAAGCAAAAGCGAGATAGACCCCGGGGAACCCGTTCTTTGGACGGATGTGGACGAACCGTTTGAAGCAGCTGGCTTTTCGGAAATGATCCTGCCGGGCCATATGGCGTTGACGCTCGAGGCAGGATCAACATCCTCGTTTTCAGGGTTGGTCCGGACAGGCGACCGAATCGACTTCTTATGCAAATCCACGAACGAATGGATCCGTCGAATACAGGTCCTGTCGATCGACCGACACTACAACAGGTCTGGTGCAAGGGAACCAGCCGAGGAAGTGTCCACGATGACTCTGTCGGTCACGAGCCAGGAGGGAGCAAAACTATCCTCCTGCAGTCGCGAAGGGACGCTTTCATGGTTTCTTCGAAACCCCACCGACAATACGATCGATCTGTTTCCTGCATCTTCCAAATCATCTAATAATTCCATCGAAATCTGGAAAGGCGGAATTCCGGAACCTGCCTTACTGCAAACATGGTCGAAGCGATGACAAACCGGAGACTGATCGAATTCCTGCTGGCGCTCCTGCTTTTCCAGACCGGCCTTTCGTCTTCTGAAGCCACCGCCGGTGGCACGATTCGATTGCAGGCCGGTTTTCAAAAGGTGATCGAAAGCAGGGGAACCTCGAGAATTTCAATCGGCAACCCGGATCTCCTGGAGGCAAGGCCTTTACCCGGCGGGAACGGAATCCTTGCAGTCGGGAAAAAAGGAGGAGAAACAGACCTTGTCGTCTGGGACAAGGCCGGGAAAACGGAGTGGAAAATTGAAGTATTACCGCCTGCTGTTGATGGTTACGATGAAACCGTTTCTTTCGCCGGCAATTTTCCGGGCGTGCGTGTAACCGTTTCCGGAAAAACAATATTGATGAAAGGAATGGTCTCATCCGCAGACGAAAAGAAATTAATCGAATCGTTTGCGACGAGCCATCCCGGAACTCTTTCAAGAATTTCACTTTCTGAGGAAGTTAAAAAGCTCCTTTCGTATGATTTGAAAATACTGGAAATCAGCAAGGGTTCATCCACCCAGATCGGTCTCAGGTTTCCCGACGCGCTATCAGCAACCGCGGCATGGACGGGAGGGGGTGCCGTGTCGGTTTTCACCGTGGGGTCCCAATTCGAGACCCGATTGAACATGCTCATGGCCGATGGAAAAGCGCGGATACTTGCAAATCCGAGGATCGTTTGCGAAAGCGGGTCTTCGGCGGATTTCCTGGCGGGTGGAGAAATACCGATCGTCTTGATCACGGCCGAATCGCGAAAGGTCGAATGGAAAACCTATGGGATCATCCTGAAACTTTCCCCGACCATCAAGGGAGACAACACCATTTCCACCCGGGTAACGGTCGAGATCAGCACGATTGATCACGGAAGCGGCTCTTCCGAGATACCGGCATTTTTGACAAGGCGTGTAACGACGGCATTTTCAACCCCGGCCGGCACGACGGTCATGCTTTCCGGGCTCGTAAAAAGTGAAACAGCCAAAGATGTTGCACGAGTTCCCCTTCTCGGCCAGATCCCGATTCTGGGTGAATTATTCAAATCCAGAAGCTTTCGCGAGAACCAGACCGAATTGGCGATATTCATCACCCCGTCCGATCTGGTTGAAAACGGGTCCGAAAAGAACACCGAGTGGGAAGATAAATCCCGGCAGATCGCGGAATCCATGCATTTTCATCTGGTCGATTAGGAGGGCAAATGACTACAGGTATCGCCAGGGCATTGCACGCAAAAGCGATAGAACAACTTGACCTGAGAAATACAGGAATTCTCCCGGGCGGCGGGAATGGCTTGCGTGATATTGCAAAGAAGTTCCTTGAACGAGAATTGAAGCCTCTCGATATTTCCGAAGATCAAAAAAGCACGTTGGAAACTGGAATTCTCGATGAGATGTTTGCGTATGGGCCGATCACGCCCCTGTTGGCCGATCCTTCCGTTTCTGAAATCATGGTCGTCGGAAAAGCATCCGTCTACGTGGAAAAGCAGGGAATCGTTCAAGCGGCAAATGTCTCGTTTCTCAGCGATGACTCTTTAAGATCGACGATAGACCGAATGATCTCCGCCGTGAATCGACGCCTGGACGAAGCAAACCCATACGCCGACGCGCGTTTGCCGGATGGGTCGCGAGTCAATGCTATCATTCCGCCCGTATCACTTTCCGGCCCCTGCCTCACAATCCGTAAATTCAGGGCGACGCCGTATTCGCTTGATGAATTGGTCTGTATTGGCGCCCTCACCGAGGAAGCCGGCACATTTCTAAAAAACGCCGTCCTTCAAAAAATGAACATCATCATTTCCGGCGGGACAGGTTCCGGGAAAACGACCCTGCTCAACGCGCTCAGTCAGTATATTCCTGAGCACGAGCGGATCATTACGATCGAGGATGCTGCCGAAATAAAGTTGATAAAACCCCATGTTGTTCGCCTGGAATCCCGTCCACCCAACTCCGAGGGAGTCGGCGAAGTCACGATTCGCGATCTGGTGCGCAATTCATTGCGAATGCGGCCCGATCGAATCATTGTCGGCGAATGCCGTGGTGGAGAAACACTGGACATGCTTCAAGCCATGAACACGGGGCATGACGGATCGATAACCACAGGGCACGCCAATACTCCGAGAGACATGCTGAGACGCCTCGAAACAATGGTACTCGTCGGGGGGATCGACATGCCGTTGCGGGCGATTCGTGACCAGATTGCCTCCGCGATCGACCTGATTGTACAGGTCTCCCGGCTTGCCGATGGTCGAAGAGCCGTAACTTCGATCACTGAAATTGCGGGAATCGGCGAAAACCAGATTCTGCTTCAGGAACTTTTCCAACGAAACCGCGGCGGAAAAACAGGCACGGAATCGGAATTAATTCGAACAGGGATTCGGGCCAGGATCGAGTCTGCGAACGATGGGGGATGGGAGTGAGCGCTTTTGAACTGACCCTCTTAAGCATTGGATCCGTATTACTTGCGTTATTCCTGGTAAGGAGTGCATACCCATTTGCAGAAAGGCGGCTGTCAACCATAGCAGAAAGGCGTTCGGCTCACTTGAAGAGCGATTTTATGCGATTGTCCTCAAGGAAACTGCTGGGATGCTTTGTCGCCTCTGGGGCAGTTATCGGGGTCGCATCGTATCTGGTTTCTGGTAACGTCATGATCTCGTTAATCGCGGCATCAATTCCGGTTCTTTTTTCAGAACTGGCCGTTAAAAAATACCGTCGCCAAAGACGCATCCGAATTGTCTCTCAATTGCCGTCATTCCTCGAAACCTTGTCCGGATACGTCAAGGCCGGCCACAGTCTTCCCGAGGGCCTGGTCTCCGCCATTCCCCTCCTACCTCATGGAATAAAGGAAGAAATCTCCTGGCTATCCCAACTTAATAGACTTGGAACACCCCTTTCGGACGCCTTTCTTGCGTGGGAAGAAAGGATGCCATCACCGGAACTATCACTGGTTGCACGTCCGATGCGAATCGCAATTTCGACCGGGGGAAACATCGTGTCACTTCTTGAACGCGCCAGGGACGTTCTACGTGCCAGGCAACGCCAGCAAGACAAGATGCAAAGCATGACGGCACAGGGTCGACTTCAAGCTCTTGTCCTGACCATGCTTCCTCCGATTTTCCTGTTGGTGCTTTCCAAAATGGAGGATGGTTTCTGGGATGCCATTACCGGAACCGGAACCGGCCGAATGTTGATTCTGACTGCGGGGATATTGCAGTTATTTGGTTGGCTGTTCATCCGGAAAATATTGGCAATCAAACTATGATAACCAGAGATATTGTTCTGATCATCGTTATGTTTTTCCCCGGAGCTTACCTGCTTGGCAAGTCTATGGTTCAATTTAACAACGTTTCCATCACTTGTCGCTTGGTAACCGGTTACACCCGTATTCACAGGGCATGGACTGGCCGATTAATCGATTCCGGATGGGTTTCATTCCCGGGGATTCGCCTGACCGACCCGATAAAGTCCTGGGCATGCGCGGAAATATGCATGTTCATGACGATATTCATCGGAATTTCGTTTTCAAATTCTTTAGGATCAGTTCTATCCCCTTTTCCGCTTGGGTTTATAGCAGGATCATCAGTGCTGTATTTATCCCTGAAAAGTGAATCAAGGAGAACAGTCTCTATATTTCAGCAAGACCTTCCCCTCGCAGCGTTCCTGATGTCTTTATTGATCGAATCCGGGTTGGGTCCCGCTGCTGCCCTGAGAGAAACGGTCATGGCATTGCCTGCACGTGGTTGCGCCAACGAGTTGAACGATATCCTGAAGGGGCGGGAATTGGGATTATCGAAGCACGACCTTTTCGAAGGATCTCGCAACAGGGTTCCGATCGACGACTACAGGGGTTTTTTGAACCTGCTGGAACAAGGCGAGAGACTTGGAATCGGACTTTCCCAGGGGCTAAACGAACTGTCGCGTCGTATTCTTGAGACCCAGTCGCATCGCGCAGAATTGTTGGCGCAACAAGCTGCGGTCAAAATGCTGCTGCCTTTGGTGATGTTTATATTTCCAGCTGTCTTCCTTATTGTATTGTCACCTGTAATATTAAATCTATGCAGTATGGCGGGGTGGTAAATGACAACAAATGCTAAAATAATTATATTACTTTCCTCTTTAACAGTATTATACCAAAGTGAAATTATCGATGCCGGCAACAATCACAAACTACATTCCGCGATTTCCGACCCGGAAACCCATAACAAACCGTCGCATTTCATCCCCAATGTTCGGCTTTCGCTTCGAATCGCGGAAGCGAAACGCGATATGAGAAAAACCAGAATTTACAGGAGCATTTTGAGAAGAGATAAAAGTGGATTACTCGGACGACCTTGATTTTATCAGCGCGACGATAAGGTTCTGGTTTTCTTTTTCACTAACCGTCAGGGAGATGAGACGATCAACGCCGAGGGGTTCATTAACGAACCTGAAAGTGTGTTCCCCGACCGGAAGTTGCAAGGAGCGTATCGGCGTTTCGCCCAGGTATCTGCTCCCCTCGTACACCTTTGCCCACGGAATCGCTTGAATGATCGGAATAGTTCCCGTCGATAACTGGATCCCGTTATCCGGGAGGATATCTTTTGCTGTCGGCACCACCTGAGCGTGAGTCGGTTCTTCGACAGTAGAATAGGGCGACCCTGGCAATGTCACCCTGGCAAGGTTCCCCCCCCCTTTTCTCGTCAAATCGCGATGGGATTCGGGTCCAAGCGATACGATGTTTCCGCCCGTTTCGACAGGGGCAGGCCGATCCAGGGCAGGTGGTGATTCTGCCGCCGTCCTGATGGACTCGCGATAATAGATTCCTGCTACGGCGGCACCTATCGCGATAACGGCAATCCCGGCCGCCGCTTTCCTTGCTCCCGAGCCGTATGATGGCCTGCTCTCCCTGAGGATAGCCGGTTGATGAGCATTCGCATCGATAGCGTCCAACTGGTCGGGATCAATCAGGGTCACGACACCTTGGAGGTCAGGAAACAGCACATCCCAGAACGCCTCTACTTCTTTCCTCGTGGCCCTGCATGGAATCGCAGCCTCGATCGCCATGATAAACGCATCCGCGTCGATATAGCGGTCTTCAGGCCTGAGCGACAATGCCCTTCGAAGTAGGCTCTCCACCCCGGGGTCAAACCAATGCGACTTCAGAAGCAGATTCGGTGGATCGAATTCGGACATAAGACGTTGCGCCTCGTCAAACGTCGCTGACGGGAATAGGGGGGCCCCGGTGATAAGTTCAAAACCACATACAGCGGCTGAGAATAAATCCGACCTGTAATCGTTGCCTTGCCCGGTCAGTGCTTCGGGC
>JANXPS010000213.1 GCA_025357175.1 Deltaproteobacteria bacterium
GGCTTCGTCGTCGACGACGCGATCGTCGTCATCGAGAACATCAGCCGCCACATCGAGGAGGGGATGAAACCGTTCGCCGCCGCCGTCCAGGGCGCGGCCGAAATCGGTTTCACCATCATCTCGCTGACCGTGTCGCTGATCGCCGTGCTGATCCCGCTCCTGTTCATGGGCGACGTGGTGGGGCGCCTGTTCCGGGAGTTCGCCGTCACGCTGGGCGTCACGATCCTCATCTCCGCGGTCGTCTCGCTGACACTGACGCCGATGATGTGCGCGAAGCTGCTCAAGCACCGCCCCGTGGTCGAGCGCCCGCCGGGCCTCTACGAGAAGGTCGTCGCCGGCTACGGGACGACGCTTCGTTTCGTGCTGAAGCACCAGACGACGACGCTGGTCGTCGCGTTCGGCACGCTGGTCCTGACGCTTTTCCTGTACGTCGTGGTGCCGAAAGGCTTCTTCCCGGTCCAGGACACCGGCGCCATCCTGGGCGTCTCGGAAGCGCCGCAGTCGATCTCGTTCCAGGCGATGGCCGAACGACAGAAGCGGCTGGCCGGGGTGATCCTCAAGGATCCCGCGGTCGAAAGCCTCTCCTCCTTCATCGGGGTGGACGGCACCAACGCCTCCCTCAACAGCGGGCGCATCCTGATCAACCTCAAGCCGCTGGAAAGCCGCGACACGAACGCGGTCGGGGTGATCCGGCGTCTGCAGCCCGAGCTTGCGAAACTCGAGGGGATCACGCTCTATCTCCAGCCGGTGCAGGACCTGTCGGTAGAAGACCGCGTGAGCCGGACGCAGTACCAGTACACGCTGGAAGACCCGGATGCGGACGAGCTGTCGGCCTACGCGCCGAAGCTGGTCGATAAACTCCGCACGCTCCCGCACCTTCGCGACGTCAGTTCCGACGCGCAGGACAAGGGGCTGCGGGCGCTGGTGGTCATCGACCGCGGAACCGCGTCGCGGCTCGGCATCACGCCGCAGATGATCGACGACGCGCTCTACGACGCCTTCGGCCAGCGGCAGGTGTCGACCATGTTCACGCAGCTAAACCAGTACCGGGTCGTCCTCGCGGTCAGGCCCGAGTTCCAGAAAGGGCTTGCCGGCCTCGAGTCGATCCGGATACGAAGCGCGGACGGCGGGCAGGTGCCGCTGTCGGCCATCGCCCGCATCGAGGAGACGACCGGTCCCCTCGTCGTCAGCCGGCAGGGTCAATTCCCCGTGGTCACGCTCTCGTTCAACCTGGCGCCGGGCGTCTCGCTGGGCGAGGCGTCCAAGGCGATGACCGCGGCGACCGCCGAGCTGGGCATTCCTCCCAGCATCCGGGGGTCGTTCCAGGGAACCGCGGCAGCGTTTCATGACTCGCTCGCCAACGAGCCGCTCCTCATCCTGGCCGCGCTGGTGACCGTCTACATCGTGCTCGGCGTGCTGTACGAAAGCTACATCCACCCGATGACGATCCTGTCCACCCTTCCCTCGGCCGGGGTCGGGGCGATCCTCGCGCTGCTGCTGTTCAAATCCGAGTTCAGCGTGATCGCGCTGATCGGGATCATCCTGCTGATCGGCATCGTGAAGAAGAACGCGATCATGATGATCGACTTCGCGCTGGTCGCCGAGCGCAAGGAGGGAAAGGGACCGGAGGAGGCGATCTACCAGGCGTGCCTGCTGCGCTTCCGGCCGATCATGATGACGACGATGGCGGCGCTCCTGGGGGCGCTGCCGCTGGCGATGGGGACGGGCGTGGGCTCCGAGCTTCGGCGCCCGCTCGGCATCTCGATCGTGGGCGGCCTGGTCCTGAGCCAGTTCCTGACGCTGTACACGACGCCGGTCATCTACCTCGCGTTCGACCGCCTGGCGCGGCGGGTTACGGGGCGGAGCGCCGCCGGGGAATCCGAGCCGGAGGCGCTTCCGGAGGCGCCATGAACCTTTCTTCCGTCTTCATCAAAAGGCCCGTCGGCACCGCGCTGCTGACGGTCGGCCTGGCGCTGTCGGGCGCGATCGCCTTCAAGCTGCTGCCGGTCTCGGCGCTGCCTCCGGTGGATTTTCCGACGATCTCGGTGTCGGCAAACCTGCCGGGGGCGGATCCCGAGACGATGGCGACGTCGGTGGCCGCACCGCTGGAACGCCAGTTCGCCCGGATCGCGGGCGTGACGGAGATGACCTCGACCAGCTACCGGGGATCGACGAGCATCACCATGCAGTTCGATCTCGACCGGAACATCAACGGCGCCGCCCGCGACGTCCAGGCGGCGATCAACGCGGCCCGCGGATACCTGCCGGCCAACCTC
Source organism: Deltaproteobacteria bacterium (assembly GCA_025357175.1). Lineage (GTDB taxonomy): Bacteria > Desulfobacterota > Deferrimicrobia > Deferrimicrobiales > Deferrimicrobiaceae > JANXPS01. The sequence continues at coordinate 2,277 of JANXPS010000213.1, forward strand.
CCGAGCAATCCCAACTACCGGAAAGTCAATCCGGCCGACGCGCCGATCCTGATCCTGTCTCTCACCTCGCCCACGGTTTCCACGTCGAAGATGTACGATGCCGCTTCCACCATCCTCGCCCAGAAGCTCTCCCAGATAGACGGGATCGGGCAGGTGATCGTCGGCGGCTCCTCCCTGCCGGCCGTTCGCGTGGACCTCAACCCGCCGGCGCTCGACCATTACGGCATCGGGTCGAGCGTCGTAAGGACCATGCTGGCGGCTACCAACGCGAACCGGCCCAAAGGGCGCATCGCGGAAGGCGACCGCAGCTGGGAGGTCGTGGCGAACGACCAGATACGCACCGCGAAGGATTATCTGCCGCTGATCGTCACGTACCGGAACGGGGCGGCCGTCCACCTCTCCGACGTGGCCAAGGTTGAAGACTCGGTGGAGGATCTGCGTTCCGCGGGTCTTGCGAACGGGAAGCCGGCCGTCCTGGTGATCCTGTTCCGCGCGCCGGGGGCCAACATCATCGAGACCGTCGACCGGGTCCGCGAGGAACTGCCGCAACTCGAGGCGTCGCTTCCGGGAACGGTGAAACTGGCGGTGGTCGTGGACCGGACGCCGACGATCCGCGGCTCGCTGCGGGACGTCGAACGGTCGCTCCTCATTTCGTTCGGGCTCGTCATCCTGGTGGTGTTCCTGTTCCTCCGCAACCTGCGGGCGACGGTGATTCCCGCCGTGGCGGTGGCCGTCTCGCTCATCGGCACGTTCGGGCTGATGTACCTTTGCCACTACAACCTCGACAACCTGTCGCTCATGGCGCTCACGATCGCCACCGGGTTCGTCGTCGACGACGCCATCGTGGTGCTCGAGAACGTCACCCGACACCTCGAAATGGGGATGCCTCCGCGCCAGGCGGCCATGGAGGGGGCGAAGCAGGTCTCCTTCACCGTCCTCTCGATGAGTCTCTCGCTCGTCGCGGTGTTCACGCCGATCCTGTTGATGGGCGGGATGGTCGGACGGCTCTTCCGCGAGTTCGCCGTGACGCTCTCCATGGCGATCGTCGTATCGCTCGCCGTGTCGCTCTCCACGACCCCGATGATGTGCGCCACGATCCTTAAAGGCGCCGGAAAGGAGGGGCACGGGCGTTTCTACCGGGTGAGCGAACGGATGTTCGACCGGATGCGGAACGGTTACGACGGAAGCCTTACGTGGGCGCTCCGGCATCCCCGATTCATCATGCTGATCCTGGCGGCGACGGTCGCGACCAACGTCTACCTGTTCAAGATGATGCCGATGGGCTTTTTCCCCCAGCAGGACACCGGCCGGCTGACGGGCACGATACTCGGGGCGCAGGACGTCTCCTTTCAGGCGATGAAGGAAAAGCTGGGGACCGTGGTCGGGATCATCGGCAAGGACAACGCCGTGGATAGCGTGGTCGGCTTCACCGGCGGAGGCAACGCCGCGAATACGGCGCGGATGTTCGTCTCCCTCAAGGACTTCGAGAAACGCGGGGCCACCGCGGACGAGGTGATCGCCCGCCTGCGGAAGAAGCTCTCCCGCATTCCGGGTGCCCAGCCGCTGCTTCAGGCGGTCCAGGACCTTCGCATCGGTGGAAGGTTGGGCGGCGCGCAGTACCAGTACACGCTCCAGGACGACGATCTCGACGAACTCTCCGCCTGGGCGCCCCGGGTCGAGGCGGCGCTCCGGAAGCTCCCCGAGGTGGCCGACGTAAGCAGCGACCTCCAGGTCAAGGGGCTCGAGGCCACGCTGTCCATCGACCGGGAAACGGCTTCCCGGCTGGGCATCAACCCGCAGCAGGTCGACGCGGCGCTCTACGACGCCTTCGGACAGCGGCAGGTCTCGATCAACTACACGCTGCTCAACCAGTACCACGTGGTGATGGAGGCCGAGCCGCGCTTCTGGCAGCGGGCCGACACGCTGCGCGATTTCCGGATGCAGGGCGGCGCGGGCGGCGCGGTTCCTTTCTCGGCGTTCACGCGATTCAAGCGGACCGCCACGTCGCTTTCGGTGAATCACCAGGGGCAGTTTCCGTCGGTGACGATCTCGTTCAACCTGGCGCTGGGAACCGCGCTCGGCGATGCCGTCACGGCGATCGAGGCGGAGACCCGGAAGATGGGGATGCCGTCGGGCGTCCACGGAAACTTCTCTGGCACCGCGCAGGCGTTCCAGGCGTCACTGGCGAACGAGCCCTACCTGATCCTTTCGGCGCTGCTCGCGGTCTACATAGTGCTCGGGGTGCTCTACGAGAGTTTCGTCCATCCCGTGACGATCCTGTCGACGCTCCCGTCGGCCGGCGTCGGAGCGATGCTCGCGCTGCTGATCACCCGGACGGAATTCACCGTCATCGCGCTGATCGGCATCATCCTGCTGATCGGGATCGTGAAGAAGAACGCGATCATGATGATCGACTTCGCCCTGGAAACGGAGCGCAAGGACGGAAAAGGGCCTCGCGAGGCGATCCACGAGGCGTGCCTGCTTCGTTTCCGGCCGATCATGATGACGACGATGGCGGCGCTGTTCGGCGCGGTGCCGCTGGCGCTGGGGACGGGAGTCGGCTCCGAACTCCGCCGGCCGCTGGGCATCTCCATCGTGGGAGGGCTGTTGATCAGCCAGTTGCTGACGCTGTACACGACGCCGGTCATCTATCTCTATCTCGACCGCTTCCGGATATGGGCGTCGGGTGCACGGCAGGCGTTCGGGGCCCGGGTACGGCGCAGGATGTCGCCACAGGTGGAGGCACGATGATCCGCCGGGTTGTCCGGGACGGCCGCGGATGCGAAAAATGGGAGGTTGTTCGATGGCGATGAATGGATTCACAGGCCGGGACGGGGGGATATTCCGCCGCCTGATGTTACTGCCGACGGCGGTCGCGGTGGCGCTGATCACGGGTTGTGCGCCGGTGGGACCCAATTACGTGAAGCCGTCCGCCCCGACGCCGTCCGCCTTCATGGCGGCCGACGCCTGGAAGCAATCGGAGAGATGGAAGGTTGCCTCCCCCGCCGACAACATCCTTCGCGGGGCCTGGTGGGAGATCTTCGGCATCCCCGAACTTTCCAGGCTCGAGGAGCAGGTCGCCGCCGCGAACCAGAGCGTGGCCGCCGCCGAGGCGAACTACCGGCAGGCGCGGGCGCTGGTGCAGGCGTCCCGTGCGGGTCTTTATCCCGCGGTGTCGGGAGGCGCTTCCGCGACCCGTTCCCGCCGGTCGAGCGAGATGGGCGGAAAAGGGGCGAGCAACGATTTCCTGCTGCCGGCCGACTTTTCGTGGGAGGCGGATGTGTGGGGACGCGTGCGCCGCACCGTCGAGGCGAGCCGTGCGGGCGAGCAGGCGAGTGCCGCCGATCTCGCGGCCACGACGCTGAGCGCCCAGGCGGAACTTGCCGCCGCCTACCTGCAGCTGCGCGTTCTCGATTCCCAGAAGGCGCTTCTCGACGAGACGATCGCCGCATACCGCAAGTCGCTCGATTTGACGAACAACCGGTACGCGGGCGGTGTGGCCTCGAAGGCGGACGTCCTCCAGGCGGAGGCGCTGCTCAAGGCCACCCAGGCCCAGGCGATCGACATCGGCGTGGCGCGGTCGCAGAACGAGCACGCGATCGCGCTGCTCATCGGCAAGCCCCCGTCCGCCTTTTCGCTCCCCGTCGCCTCGCTGACTGCGGCTCCGCCGCTCATCCCGGCGGGGGTTCCCTCGCAGCTTCTCGAGCGTCGGCCCGACATCGCTGCGGCCGAACGGAACGCGGCTGCGGCGAACGCCCGGATCGGCATGGCCGAGGCGGCGTTCTATCCGAAAGTCACGCTGAGCGCGTCGGCCGGCCTGGAAGCCGCGAGTCTGGCGAACTGGCTGACCTGGCCCGCCCGCTTCTGGTCGGTCGGGCCGGCGATATCCGGGCTGTTCTACGACGGCGGCCTCCGGAAGGCACAGACCGAGGGGGCCCGTGCCGCATACGACGCCGAAGTCGCCGCTTATCGGCAGACCGTGCTGACCGGCTTCCAGCAGGTCGAGGACGGCCTCGCGACGCTGCGCATCCTGGAGGGCGAGGCGCAGATCCAGGCCGAAGCGGTCAGGGCGGCGGAAGACACGGTCGCCGTGGTCACCAACCAGTACAAGGCGGGCACCGTCAGCTATCTAAACGTCATCGTCGTCCAGACCATCGCGCTGTCCGACAAACGCAACGCCCTCGACATCCTCGCGCGCCGGATGACGGCGAGCGTGCAGCTCGTCAAGGCGCTGGGCGGCGGCTGGAAAACCGCCGCTCCGTAACCTTTCCACCCTCCTTGCCGCCATACGAGGCAACAGCAAAAAAGGGGGAGCAACCATGGAAACGTTTAAAAAGACAGTCATGGTATTGGCCGTCCTTGCCGCAATCGCCGGGGGGGCAGTCGGAGCGGGAGCTGCTTTTGCCGACTACGGCCATGGGCGCGGCGAGTGCGAGAAGCGCCATGAGTCGCGCAACAACCGGTATGCCCAGTGGCGGCACAACAGGACGAGGGAGTGGCGCCACATAGCCAAGGCGCTCGGCCTGACGCACGAGCAGCGCACGCAGATCAAGGACATCTTCGAGAAGAACCGTGAAGAGGCGGCGCCGGTCCGGAAACAGCTGTTCGCCGAACGCGCGACGCTCCGGAAGCTGGTGCAGGCCGATACGCCGGACGAGGCCGCCATTCGCGCGCAGGTCCAGAAACTCGCTTCAGCCCAAGGCGACCTCGCCGTGGGGCGGGCCAGGGTTTTCGCCCGGGTGAAGGCGGTCCTGACTCCGGAACAGCAGAAGAAGTTCAAAGAGATGCGGGAGAAGCGGGATCTGAAGCGGGAACGGATGGCGGAGAAAGGCACGCCTCTACCCGGGGATAAATGACGAAAGGTGGGCGATGAAGGAAGTCATGCCGGCGCCGCAGACCGAGAAGGAGTTCGTTCGGGCGGCGCTCAACGGAGATGACGAGGCGTTTGCCGAACTGGTGCGAAGCCACAAGGCGGCGGTTCTGCGGACCGCCGCCCGCTTCGCGCGCAACGACGCGGAACTTGACGACCTCGGCCAGGAGACGTTCATGAGGGTCTACCAGTCTCTCGGGAGCTATCGGGGCGAGGCCCCTTTCGGCCACTGGATTTCCCGCATCACGATCCGCGCCTGCTACGACTTTCTCCGCGAGCGTCGCCGGCACGAGAAGGACGTCTCCCTCGATGCGCTGGAGTATTCGGTCGCGGACCCGGCCTCGGGGGCGGCTTTTTCCTCCGGGCAGGCCCGGCTGATCCTCGAGCGGGGGATGTCGAAGCTCAAACCGTCGGAACGGCTGATCATCACCCTGTTCGAACTGGAGGACCGGTCGGTCCGGGAAGTCGCCGCGCTGACCGGATGGAGCGAGACGCTCGTCAAGGTTCGGGCTTTTCGGGCGCGCAAGGCGTTGAAACGGAGCATCGGAGGAGAAGATGATAAATAGGCAGAAAGACGAACGGGACGACCGGCTGGAGCGGCTCTTCGCCGCGGCGCGGGAAACGCCGCCCGACGTTTCCGCCGTGGAACGCAACTTCGAGACGCGGCTCGCGGCCCGGATCCGGGAATCGCGCGAACGGAAGGAGCCCTGGTACGGATGGGCCTGGCGGCTGGCGCCCGTATTCGTCGTGCTGACACTTCTGCTCGGCGCTTGGACGCTTGTCCTCGACCCGGTTCACCCGGCCGATCCGGGGACGGCGCTCGTATCGGTGGCCGAACAGGTCGCGCTTGTCGACGACCTGACGGGAGGGTGAAGCCATGAAACGCTGGAAAGCGATTCTCGGGGTCCTGCTGGTGTTCCTCCTGGGAGCGGCGGCCGGCGCCATCGTAATGCACAGGGTCGACCGGGTCCGCACCGAGGCGATGTGGTCGGGAAAAGGGTCGGCGACCGTCGACATGATCGTGTCGAGGTTCACCCGCTCCCTCGACCTGGATGCCGCGCAGCAGCAGCGCGTGCGGGCGATCGTGACCGAAACGCACCGGGAAGTCGTCGAGCTCCGGAAACCGGCCCAGCGGGAGGTCGAGGCGGCCATCGAGCGATCGCGCGCACGCGTCCGGGAAATCCTGCACCCCGACCAGCAGGCGAAGTTCGACCGGCTTCAGGCCGAGCGCCGCGAACGGCACGAACGGCATCGGGATTGATTTTCCCTCCCCCGACACGCCGGAAGAACGCCGGAAGAACCGTCGCATCGCTGCGAATTTCGACCCGGTCACGAGCATCAAACCGTAACGAGTCCTGATTCCGGGAACAGGCAACCGCGGGGGGCTCAAGCTCCCGGCGGGTTGTTTTATTTCAGGCTACAAAATAGTGTATATCTTCCCCGTTTGATATAATGCCGGGCATGGGCGCCCGGTGATGGCCGACTACCTTGAGATCATGAACCAGTTCGCAGGCGGAACGGACGCGAATGCCGTTCGCTACCTGCTGCCGGCGTTCTTCTGGGCTGCTCTGGCCATCGTCTCGTTCATCCACTGGCGCTCAGCCCGCGAAAAACGGGACCGGCTCATCTGGCTTGCGGCAATGGTCGGCCTGTCCAGGGAATTACTCCTGTTTGCGGTATACGGGGCGAACTTGCAAGGCCGGCCGCCGGGGCCGGAGTGGCTGCGTCTGATGCCGCCGCTGGAACACGCGATGACCCTGGTCGCAAGCGTCATGATGTGCTACGCGTTCATGCGCTGCGTCCTTCGCTGGAACCCCCTTCCACGAAAGGTGTTGTCGCCGTTGCTCGGGGTGATGACGCTGCTTTACCTCCTCGTCGAATTCGCCTGGCTCAATCACCTTGAATCGCATCCCGGCGCGTCCTTCGACCGGTTCCCCGGCCACGGGTTGCTTCACGTCGCGGGCACGTTCCTGCTGGGAGGCCTGTTCGCCGCGGCACTCTCCGAACTGTTCTGGGGCAGGCGGCGCGTTCCTCTCGTGCTGCTGCCCGCCATCGCTTTCCTGACGCTGGAAGAGGCGCTGATGTCGGCAGGTCCCGTTGTCGGATATGCGGACCCCGCCGTCCTCGAGATCGTCCGGCACAACCTTCACCTGTGGTCGATTCCGCTGTTTATCGGAGTTTACTGGCGGGAGTTGCGAAACCGGATGGAAGAAACCGAGAGAACGCGCTCGGGCCTGTTCGAACTGAGTCCCGCCATGTTGTGCATGGCCGATTTCGGCGGAAACATTCGTTTTGCCAATCCCGCCTCGCTCCGGATCCTCGGGATGTCTCCGGCGTCGCTCAACGGCCGGCGGCTGGCCGAATTCTGCCGTCCGCCTGCTCCGGCGGCGTTCGACCTGGATGCGATCCGGGAATCGCGCGAGGCCGTCAATATCGAGGCCCCCCACGCATTCCCCGGGGAGGCGACGCCCCGCTGGCTCCACTGGACATTCAGGCCCGAGCCGAGAAGCCGCCGGATATTCGTGCTGGCCACCGATGCGACCGTCCAGAAGCGGGCCCACGACGCCCTGCTGCGAAGCGAGGAGATGGTCCGGCATTCCCACAAGATGGAGGCGGTCGGGCGGCTGGCCGGAGGCATCGCCCACGATTTCAACAACCTGCTTACCGCGATCCTCGGGTACTGCGAACTGATCGGAGCGCATCCGGGAGACACCGTGCGGATACTGAAGGATGTCGGAGAGGTTCGCAAGGCCGCCGAGCGGGCGGCCGGGCTGACCCGACAGCTGCTCGCTTTCAGCCGGAGGCAGCATCTTCAGCCGCGGGTCATGGACCTGAACGAGACGCTCATGGCGATCGAAAGCATGCTCCACAGGCTCATCGGCGAGGATATCGACCTGGTGACGCGTCCAGGGGAGAGCCTCGGCAAGATCATGGCCGACCCCGGGCAGATCGAACAGGTCATCGTCAACCTCGTCGTCAATGCGCGCGACGCAATGCCCGGCGGGGGGACGATCCTGCTCGCCACGAGCAACCTCGTCGATGAGGGACTCGTCGCCCTCGAGGTTCGCGACGGCGGGTGCGGGATGGACGAGGCGACGCAGGCGCGGGTTTTCGAGCCGTTTTTCACGACGAAGGAGACGGGAAAGGGGACCGGGCTCGGACTGTCGACCGTTTACGGGATCATCCAGCAAAGCGGGGGCAGTGTCCGGGTATCGAGCAAGCCGGGCGTCGGCACGGCTTTCATCGTGACCTTCCCGATGGCGGACGGGCGGGAACCGCATGATTCGCGCGACGCTCCCGAGGCCGTATCGCCGCTTCCCGGCTCCGAGCGGATCCTGCTGGTCGAGGACGAGGATTCGGTCCGCGAGATGGTCCGGGAGAGTCTCCAGCGCCACGGCTACGCGGTCCGCGAGGCGTGCGACGGCCGCGAGGCGCTATCGATCTATGGGGCGAACCCGGGCGCCTTCGACATGGTCCTGACCGACGTGGTCATGCCGGGCATGAGCGGCGGACAGCTGGCGTCGGAACTCCGCACGCTCGACCCTTCGGTGAAGGTCCTTTTCATGTCGGGCTATTCGGACGACGAACTGGTCAGCCGGGGCGTTTCGAGGCACGGGATGTCGTTCATCGAGAAACCGTTCACGCAGGAGGCGCTTTCGCGAAAGGTTCGGGGGGTGCTCGAGTCGGACCTCGCGGGGAATCCCGGTTAGCCGACGCGTGCCCTCAACATCGCCAGCGTCTCGATGTGGTGCGTCTGCGGGAAGAAGTCGAGCATGGTCACGGACTCGACCGAATAGCGGTCGGAAAGGGAGGACAAGTCGCGCGCGAGCGTCGCGGGGTCGCACGAGACGAAGGCGATGCGGGGCGCCCCGATTTTCAGCACCAGCGCCCTTGCGGCCGGCGACAGCCCGGTGCGGGGGGGATCGAGCAGGACGACATCGAATATGCCGTTGCTCCGAAAGCGCTCGACCGGGCTTTTGACCGCCCGGCACCGGTCCGACAGCCCGTTGCCGGCGATGTTTCGCTGAAGGTCCCGAAAAGAGTCGTCGTGCCCCTCGACCGCGACGACGTCACAGCCGCGGGCCGCGATCGGCAGCGCAAAATTGCCGGCGCCGGCGTAAAGGTCGAGGACACGGCGCTTCTCCCCGTCCCCGCAGCACAATTCCGCCAGGCGGTCGATCAGCGACAGGTTCACGCGCCAGTTGGCCTGGAGGAAGCTCCCCGGTCCGACCGTGTAGGCCAGTTTTCCGATCGGGAACGACAGCGTCTGCTTTCCCCAGCCCCGGTCGGCGAAGGCGGCGCCGGCGACGCCCGACGCTTCGAGGTGAGCCGCCAGATCCGCGTCGAAGCGGCGGTCGCGGAATCGGAGGATCGTGTCGTCGCCAAGACTCAGGACCCGCAGTTCGTCGACCCCGCCGGAGCCGGGCAGGCCGGACAGCCTCGGGAGCAGCCGGTTGATCCCATCCGTCATCAGCAGGCACCGATCGATGTGCACCCGTTCGTGGCTTGCCTCGCGCAGGAGCGACGGCCCCCTCGAGTCGAGCCGGAACGTGCCGCGCGCCCGATATCCGAACGGCTCGGACGGGATGACGTCGATGTCGGCGCATTCGAGCTTCCCGATGCGGCGAAGGACGTCCCGCAGCACCTCGGCTTTCATCTCAAGTTGATAAGGGTAGGCCGCGTGCTGCAACTGGCACCCGCCGCAGATGCCGTAGTACGGGCAGGGTGGTGAGATGCGGTGGGGGGATGGTTCGATGACCCCGGTTGCCCGCGCGAACCGGTGGCTCTTCTTCGATCCGGTGATTTCCGCCTCGACCGTTTCACCCGGAAGCGCCCCGTGCACGAAATGGACGATCCCGCCGTCCATCGCCACGGACGTTCCGCCCATGGCGGGCCGAAGCGCGGTGAGGATCACGACTACCCGTCTCCCTTGGACGCGCGGCTGCCTTCGATCGCTTCCTGCGCCCAGAACGCCTCCCGGATTTCGTTGACGATCTCGGTCTGCCGGTGGCCGATGAATCGCGCGATGCGGGCCTCGAAGGCGACGTCGCCCTGCAGGTCGAATACGCAGCGGGTCAGGTTCCGGCCCGCGGTGGATTTCGAGACCTTGGCCAGCACTTCGAACGAGAGGTCGGGGTTGCCGGCTCCCATTGGAAGTGTTATGTGCAGCCGGGAGATCGTGCCGGGGCGAACGATGAATCCCGCGGGCAGGTCGACCGCCGCGCTTTTCAGGCAGACATCCACCAGGTTTCCCTGGATCTGCTGGTGGGCGTAGTCGATCTCGGTCGCCCGGGCCTGCTGCAGCGCGACTCGGACATAGTTGCGGTTTTCGGCGAGGACCTGCGTGTAGAGGAAATTCTTGAGAGACACTTCGCGCGACGGCACCTTGACGTAGAAAACCTCCGCGAGGATCTCTTTCGGAAAGTGGCCGCTCTTGATGAAGGTGCTCTTGTCCTGGCGGATCGCGATGGTCTGGTAGGCGTGCGTCCGGAATTCGACGAACTCGTTGTCGATTCCCAGGATTTCCGCCGGGTAGTTGATCGGGATGCCCTTGTAATAGTTCAGCATCGAAATGTCGTTGTCGATCTCGCCGGACATGATCCGGCGGAAAACGTCCAGGATTTCCCGGATGCTCCCGCCGTAATCCGCCTTGTCGACCGGATTGCAATACTCGTTCATCGTGGCATGATACCTTTTTCAGGGAGCCCTATGGAGACCAAACCCGCGACAACCGTATTCGATATCAGCGTGCCGTTGGGTGCAGGCGCCCCGGACTATCCGGGGGATCCGCCATTCCGGCGGGAGGCGGTGGCCACGCTCGCAGACGGACCCTATTCGCTGTCGCGGCTGTCGATGAGCGCCCATTCCGGGACGCACCTCGATTTTCCCGCGCACGTGATCCCGGGGGGCAGGAGCGCGGCAGATTATCCGGCCGCCGGTTTCATCCTCCCCGCCGTCGTCGTCCATCTCCTGGCGGATGCCGCGGCCGTCACCCACGAGGATGTGCTGCGGGCGCGGCTGCAACCCGGCGACGCCATCCTGTTCCGGACCGTCCTTCCGGTCGCCTTGACTCCCGAGGCCGCTCGCGCCTGCGTCGGCGCGGAGGCGCGGCTGGCGGGGATCGATACGATGAGCGTCGACCGGTACGAAGACGTCGACCTGCCCGTTCACCGGATCCTGCTCGGCAACGACATCCTGGTCCTCGAAGGGATCGACCTTTCGAGGGTCCCTCCCGGCCGCTACACGCTGTCCTGCCTGCCGCTCCTGATTCCGGGCTGCGAGGCGTCGCCCGTTCGCGCCGTCCTTTTGGGCTGAATCATCCGATGCGAGCCGTGGTCCAGCGAGTGACGAGCGCTTCGGTTTCCTCCGGCGGAGAGGTGATCGGGGCGATCGGGCACGGGCTCCTCGTCCTGGTGGGGATCGGCAAGGGGGACGCCTCCGACCAGATGCGGTGGATGTGCGACAAGATCGCGAAGCTGCGCATCTTCTACGACGATTCAGGCAAGATGAACCGCTCCGTGCTCGACGTCGGAGGCGGCATTCTTCTCGTGTCGCAGTTCACGCTGTACGGCGACGCGCGCAAGGGCACCCGCCCCGGATTCGACGCTGCCGCACCGCCCTCCGTGGCCGAACCGCTTTACGACGAAATGGTTCGCCACATGCGCGCCACCCTTCCCGTTCCCGTCGAAACCGGCCGATTCGGCGCCGACATGTCGGTTGCGCTGGTGAACGACGGTCCCGTCACGCTCCTGCTCGAACGTTGATCCCCTTTTTTCACCGGCTATTCACCATCCTTTCCGGAAGCGAAGGAGCGGAAGCGGCATCTTAATATTCAAATGGGAAATGAGTCCGAAATGAGAGAAGGCCGTTATCCCGCCTGGGCTTGGTTTGCGCCTGCCCTGCTTTCCGGCGTCTTTCTGGTCGTTCTGGGAATCATGCTTTACGTCATGCAGATCCGGACCGCTGACGAAAACGCCAGGTCGCTCGAGAGCGATTCGGCGGCGGCGGGCGACGCGGTCCGGGGACGTCTCGAAGCCGACCGCAACTTCATACTTTCCCTTTCCGACGATCTCGCCCGGGATGCCATCGACGAAGTGGCATTCCAGGAGCGAGTCACGCGGTATGTCATCGACCACCCGGAAGTGCTTTCCGTGCGATGGGTGAGTCCCGACCTGATCGTCCACCGGCAGGCGCCCGTTGACCCGTCGAGCAGGATCGTCGGCACGCCCGTCACGGCGGCGGTGTCCTCGCGTGCGATACGGCTGGCGATCGATGGGCGGCGGTCTCTCTGGACGCGGCCGTTCAACGACCCCTCCGGAAACCCGTCCTTCGAACTCTGGGTGCCCGTCATTCGGGAAGAGGGGCTGTACGGGCTGTTCGGTGCCCGGTTTTCATGCGAGGGCCTCATCCGCCGGTCGATGTCCCCGCCCCTGATGCTCGATTACCGGTTGACGGTCGAAGACGGTCTCGGTGGGGTCATCGTCGCGCTTCCTTCCGTCGACCGTGTCGATCCGAAATATTCGAAGGGGGTCCCGCTCGATCCACCGGGCTACGGCATATCGCTTCTGATGGAGCGTTACGGCAGCCGGTTGTGGGGGTGGGGGATGATCGCGATGGCGGTCACCTGCGTCGCGCTGGCGTCCGGGATGGGATTCGGGATGTGGATGCTCGCCCGCTCCATCGCTGTTCGAAAGCGGGCGGAAGGCGCCTTGCGTGCCAGCAACGAGGCGCTGGTATCGCTGCTGGAGCGCGAGCGGATGATGGAGGACCGTCTCCGCGAATCCGCCAAGATGGAAGCTGTGGGGCGGCTCGCCGGCGGCATCGCGCACGACTTCAACAACCTGCTCACCGCGATTCTCGGGTACAGCGACCTGCTCATGCACCGGCTTCCCGAGGACGACATGATGCGCCGGGAGGTCGGCGAGATCCAGAAGGCCGGGGAGCGCGCAGCGGCGCTGACACGGCAGCTTCTCGCATTCGGGCGGAAGCAGATGATGCAGCCGCTGCGGATCGACCTCAAGGAAGTCGTCCGTGGAATGGAACGGATGCTCGCGCGGCTTGCCGGAGAGAACGTCGAACTGACCGTGGACGAGGGGTCCGGCCCCATGACCGTACTCGCGGACCGGGGGCAGATCGAGCAGGCGATCGTCAATCTGGTTTCGAACGCGCGCGATGCGATGCCGGAGGGCGGCAGGCTGACGATCGCGATTTCCGCGGAGGCGGGAGACATCCTGCTTTCGGTGAAGGATTCCGGTCGGGGGATCGACGAAAAGACCCGCGCTCACCTTTTCGAGCCGTTCTTCACGACCAAGGAGCGAGGAAAGGGGACGGGGATGGGCCTCCCGACCGTATACGGGATCGTGGCCCAGAGCGGCGGCCGCATCGATGTCGAGAGTGCGCCCGGAGAGGGCACCGATATCCGGATTCGTCTTCCGAGTGTGGAACCGGAGCAGGCGGTTCAGGGGGAGAGTCCCCGTTCTGCTCCCGGCGAGCCGATTCCGATTTCCCCAGGAAAGACCATCCTCCTGGCCGAGGACGAATCGGTGATCCGGACGCTGGTCGCATCAATCCTCGCACGCGAGGGGCTCGCGGTGCTCGAGGCCGGCGACGGGGTCGAGGCGCTGCGGATAGCCGGGGAGCAGGCCGGCCCGATCGACCTGTTGCTGACCGACGTCATGATGCCGCGCATGGGCGGCCGCGAGCTGGCCGATCGCCTGGTCCGCCTCAGGCCCGGGACCAAGGTGCTGTTCATGTCAGGCTATCCGGATGATGCCCTGGGCGTCGAGGGTGTCATGCCGGAGAAGGTGGCGTTTCTTGCCAAGCCCTTCACGCCGGATGCCGTCGCCCGCAAGGTGCGCGACCTGCTCGAAGGAAGACCGGAGACAGGAATCCGACCGGGATAACCCGTTCGGGCTCCGGCTGTCAGTTCGATTCGAGCCAGCCGTCGATGGCGGCCGCGGAGCGGCGGCCGAAATCGATCGCGCGGACGATGAGCGACGCGCCCATCGCGGCGTCGCCTGCGGCGAACACGCCGGGAACCGAGGTCATCGTGTTCTCGTCGGTGACGATGTTGCCTCGCGCGTCGGTCTTGATCCCCAGGTCCGTGACCAGCGGGCCGTGCTCGACGTGAACGAAGCCCATCGCCAGGAGGACCAGTTCGGCTTTCATCTCCTGGACGGATCCCGCCACCTCGGTGAACGACATCGCCCCGGCGCCATCGGTCTTCCAGTCGAGATCGACCAGCTTGAGCGCGGAGACCGCCTTGCCGTCGCCGACGATTTCGCGGGTGTTGAGGGACCAGAGGCGCGTGCACCCCTCTTCGTGGGAATAGTTGGTCCGCAGCACCTGCGGCCAGGTCGGCCACGGGTTGTTGGCGGGTCGGTGATCGGACGGCTTGGGCAGCAGCTCGATCTGGGTGATCGAGCGGGCGCCTTGCCGGCGGCTCGTGCCGACGCAGTCGGCGCCGGTGTCGCCGCCGCCGATGACGACGACGTTCTTGCCGCTCGCGCTGATCGCCTCGGCCTCGGGGACGGCGACGCCCGAGTTGCGGAGATTCTGCTGGATCAGGAAGTCCATCGCGAAATGGACGCCGTCGAGGTCGCGTCCCGGGACCTTGAGGTCGCGCGGCACGCCCGCGCCCGCGGCGATGAGCACCGCGTCGAACGTGCGGCGCAGGTAATGGACCGACACGTCGCTGCCCGCCGTGACGCCGGTTTCGAAGCTGACGCCTTCCGCCCGCATCTGGTCGATCCGCCGGTCGAGCAGCCACTTCTCGAGCTTGAAGTCGGGGATGCCGTACCGCAGGATGCCGCCGATCCGGTCGGACTTCTCGAAGACGGTGACCTGGTGGCCGGCGCGCGCAAGCTGCTGTGCGGCTGCGAGGCCCGCAGGGCCGGAGCCGACGATCGCCACCTTGCGGCCGGTGGAATGGCCGGCGGGTTCCGGCTGGATCCACAACTCCCGGAAACCCCGTTCGACAATCTGCAGCTCGATCTGGCGGATCGTGACGGCGGGCTGGTTGATCGAAAGCGTGCATGCCGTTTCACAGGGTGCGGGGCAGATCCGCCCGGTGATCTCGGGAAAGTTGTTGGTCGAGTGGAGCAGGTCGAGCGCACGCTTCCATTGCTGCTTGTAGACCATGTCGTTCCAGTCGGGGATGCGGTTCTTGACGGGGCAGCCGTACGCGTGGCAGAAGGGGATTCCGCAGTCGCTGCAGCGTGCGGCCTGGGTCTCAAGTTGCGCCGTCGGCAGCAGTTCTTCGAATTCGTTGTAGTCGCCGATCCGTTCCTCGACCGTGCGGTGGGGCGCATCCTCGCGCGCATATTCCATGAAGCCGGTGCTCTTACCCACGGAAAACCTCCTCGGTCGCGGCGATGTTGTCGTTGTCCGCGTATTCTTCGAGCCGCATCCGCTCGAGCGCCTTCCGGTACTCGATCGGCATGACCTTGACGAACAGGGGCAGTCTCGAGGCCCAGTCGTCGAGGATCGTCTGTGCCCGGCGGCTGCCGGTGTATCTCAGGTGGTCCTCGATCATCGAGCGGAGCCGCTTGACGTCGGCTTCCTCCCAGACGCTCTCGACGTCGACCATGTCGAGGTTGCACCGGGTGTCGAACAGCTCGGTCTCGTCGTAGACGTAGGCGACGCCGCCGCTCATTCCGGCCGCGAAGTTGTTGCCGGTGGGGCCGAGAACCACGACGGTGCCGCCGGTCATGTATTCGCATCCGTGGTCGCCCACGCCCTCGACGACCGCGCTGGCGCCGCTGTTGCGGACGGCGAACCGCTCGCCGGCACGCCCGTGCAGGAACACTTCGCCGCCGGTCGCCCCGTAGAGGATGACGTTGCCCGCGACGACGTTCTTGCTCGGGTCGAAGCCCGCGTCGGCCGGAGGAGTGACGACGATGCGGCCGCCCGACATCCCCTTGGCCAGGTAGTCGTTGGCGTCGCCGGTGACCCGGATCGAGACGCCGTTGGTGAGGAAGGCGCCCATGGACTGGCCGGCCGAACCGGTGAAGTCGATCTCGATCGTGCCGTCGGGCAGTCCCGCCAGCCCGAACCGCTTTGCGATTTCCCCCGACAGCATGGTGCAGGCGGTCCGGTTGACGTTGCGGATCGGCATCTTGATGCGCACCGGCGTCTTCCCGTCGAGCGCGGGCATGGCCTGGCGGAGCAGTTCGGCGTTGATTCCCTTCATCACGTCGTGATCCTGCTTCTTGGTGCAGCGCAGCGAGCACTCGGCGCCGTCGCCGGATGGAAGCAGGACACGGGAGAAGTCGAGGCCGTGTCCCTTCCAGTGTTCGATCGCGGGGATGACCTCGAGCCGGTCGACGCGGCCGACCATCTCGTCGATCGTGCGGAAGCCGAGCAGCGCCATGTGTTCGCGCATTTCCTGCGCCATGAACCGGAAGAAGTTCTCGACGAATTCGGGCTTGCCCGTGAAGCGGGCGCGCAGTTCGGGATCCTGCGTCGCGACACCGACGGGGCAGGTGTTCAGGTGGCACTTGCGCATCATGATGCAGCCGAGGGTGACGAGAACCGTGGTGCCGAAGCCGAACTCCTCGGCGCCCATGAGCGCCGCGATCGCGAGGTCGCGGCCGGTCTTGAGCTGGCCGTCGACCTGGACCCGGATCTGGTCGCGAAGCCGGTTCCCGACGAGCGCCTGCTGGGTTTCGGCCAGGCCGAGCTCCCACGGAAGGCCCGCGTATTTGATGGAAGTGAGGGGCGAGGCGCCCGTGCCCCCGTCGTGCCCGGAGATCAGGACCAGGTCGGCCTTGGCCTTGGACACGCCGGCGGCGATCGTGCCGACCCCGACTTCGGAGACCAGCTTGACCGACACGTCGGCAGTCGGATTGACCGATTTGAGGTCGAAGATCAGCTGCGCCAGATCCTCGATCGAGTAGATGTCGTGGTGGGGCGGCGGTGAAATGAGCGTAACCCAGGGCGTCGTGTGGCGAATGCGCGCGATGTCGGGGCTGACCTTGTGCCCCGGCAGCTGTCCGCCCTCGCCCGGCTTGGCGCCCTGCGCCATCTTGATCTGGAGTTCGTCGGCGTTGACCAGGTATTCGGTCGTGACGCCGAAACGGGCCGAGGCGACCTGCTTGATGCGGGAGCGCTTGCTGTCGCCGTTGGGCATCGGGACGTAGCGGGCGGGATCCTCGCCTCCCTCGCCGCTGTTGCTGCGGCCGCCCAGCCGGTTGAGGGCGATCGCGATCGTTTCGTGCGTTTCCTTGCTGATCGATCCGAGCGACATCGCCGCGGTGACGAAGCGGGGCAGGATCTTCTCGACCGGCTCGACCTCGTCGATCGGGACCGGCCCGTCGCCGGGCTTGAAGCTGAAGAGCGACCGGAGCGTCGCCCGCTCGCGCGACTGGTCGTCGATCAGGCGGGTGTACTCCTTGAACGTGTCGTAGTCGCCTTCGCGGGTGGCCACCTGCAGCTTGTAGATCGTTTCGGGCGTCCACAGGTGCTTCTCGCCGCCGACCCGCACGTTGTAGGAACCGCCCGCGTCGAGCAGCTTGTCGGGGCGTCCCTTGAGGGGGAAGCCGCGCCGGTGCCGGGCGATCGTTTCCGCGGCGATCTCTTCGAGCCCGATGCCGCTGATGCGGGAAGCCGTGCCGCAGAAGTAGCCGTCGATCACCTCTTCGGCCAAGCCGACCGCCTCGAATATCTGGGAGCCGAAGAAGCTGCGGAGCGTGGAAATGCCCATGCGGCTGAACGTCTTGAGCAGCCCCTTCTTGACGGCGGTGAAATACTTGTCGACCGCTTCGCCGGGCGTTATGGCCTTTTCGAGGAGCCCGCTCTCGGCCAGGTCGCGAATGGTGGAGAAGGCGACGCTGGGGCAGATCGCGTTGGTGCCGAAGCCCAGGAGCAGTGCGAAGTGCATGACCTCGCGCGGCTCGCCCGACTCGACGACGATCGCGGCGCGCGTGCGCAGCCCGCGGCGGATCAGGTGGTGGTGGAGGCCCGCGGCCGCCAAAAGCGAGGGGATGGGGGCGTTTTCGGCATCGACCTTGCGGTCGGTGAGCACGAGGACCGTCGCTCCGTCGAGTATGTGCTTCTCGGCCTGGACGAAGAGCGTCTGGAGCGCCTCGCGCAGCTTTCGGCCGTCGCCGCCGGCGGGGAACAGCATGTCGAGGTCGCGGGTGACGATGTCGGGCGCCTGCCCGGTGCGCAGCCGGATCATGTCTTCGGGCGTGAGCATCGGGTGGGGGATGCGCAGCATGCGGCAGTGCTCGGGCGTCTCCTCGAGCAGGTTCTTCTCGCGCCCGATGAAGGTGTTGAGCGACATGACCAGCTCTTCGCGCAGCGGATCGATCGGCGGGTTCGTCACTTGCGCGAAAAGCTGTTTGAAGTAGCGGAACAGCAGCTGGGGCCGCTTGGACAGCACCGCGAGCGCAGAGTCGTCGCCCATCGAGCCGACCGGCTCCTGGCCGGTGGTCGCCATCGGGGTGAGGACGATCTTGAGGTCTTCCTCGGTGTAGCCGAAGACGTGCTGCCGCCGCAGCAGGACCTCGGGATCCTCGGCCTGGATGTTGGGGGGGACGAAGAGGCCGCGCAGGTCGATCCGCTGCTCCTTGACCCAGTGGCGGTAGGGACGCTGCCGGGCGATCTTGGCCTTGATCTCGTTGTCGGGGACGATGCGCTTCTCCTCGAGGTCGATGAGGAGCATGCGGCCCGGCTGGAGCCGGCCGCGCCGGACGATCTGGTCGGCCGGGAAGTCGAGGACGCCGGTCTCGGAGGCGAGGACGATGAGGCCGTCGCGCGTGACGGTGAAGCGCGCGGGGCGCAGGCCGTTTCGGTCGAGCGTGCCGCCGATGTACCGGCCGTCGCAGAAGACGACCGCGGCGGGACCGTCCCACGGTTCCATGAAGGTGGCGTGGTATTCGTAGAACGCCCGCTTGTCGGCGCTCATGTGGTATTTCTTGCCCCACGCCTCGGGCACCATCATCATCACCGCGTGCGGCAGGTCGCGCCCGGCGAGCGTGAGCAGCTCGAGGCCGTTGTCGAAGATGGCCGAGTCGCTGCCGCTCTCGATGAGGACCGGTTTGATCTTCTCGATGTCGGCGCCGAACAGGTCGGAGGTGAGCTGCGCCTCGCGCGCCTTCATCCGGTTGATGTTGCCGTGGATCGTGTTGATCTCGCCGTTGTGCGCCAGCATGCGGAACGGGTGCGCGAGGTGCCATGTGGGCAGCGTGTTGGTGCTGTAGCGCTGGTGGACGACCGCGAAGGGGCTGATGAACGACACGTCGGCCAGGTCGGGGTAGAAGACGGCGAGCTGCGAACCGGTGAGCAGCCCCTTGTAGACGATGGTGCGGCTCGACAGGCTGGTGATGTAGAACTGGCTGAAATCGGCGTCGGTCCAGCACAATGCTTCCTTTTCGACCAGGCGCCGGATGACGTAAAGCTTGCGTTCGAAGGCGCCCGTTTCGAGGCCGGGATTTTTAAGGAAGCACTGGCGGATCAGCGGCAGCGTGGAGCGGGACAGCTCGCCCAGCGTCGACGGATCGATGGGGACGGTTCGCCAGCCGAGCACGGGGCATCCCTCGGCATCGGCGATGCGGGCAATGGCGGCTTCGCAGTGCAGGGCCGACGAGGCTGCCGTGGGCAGAAACACCATGCCGGCGGCGTAGTCTCCGGGGGGGGGTAGCGAAATCCCTGTCTTGGCGCACTCTTTTTCGAGGAAGTCGTGGGGAACGCGCAGCATGATGCCGGCCCCGTCTCCGGTTGCCTTGTCGCCGCCCAGCGCTCCGCGGTGCTCGAGGTTGATGAGCACCTGCACCGCCTGGGTCACGATGTCGTGCCTCGGCTCGGCGTCGATGCGGGCCACGAAGCCCACTCCGCAGGCGTCATGCTCGTTGGCGGGGTCGTACAGACCCTTCGGGGCGGGGACTCCCGCGGCGTTCAGTCGGAAAAGGGATGCGTCGGACATGGTGTTCGGTCCTCGTTGATCTTCGTTATGGTAAGAGGGTCAGTATACCGCGATATAAGCCTGCCTGCATGTGCCATAATAATATGCCGAAATTTGATCAAATCGTACCCGAGGAGTCCCGAATGAGAGACCGCGCATGATTCGTCGATGGATGTTCGTCCTGCTGCTGGTTCCGGCGCTCCTGGCGTCCGTTCGGCCGCTGCCCGCCCCGGCCGCGGAGCTGGACAACGACTTCAACGATCCGCGCAGGTGCGCGGCCTGCCACACCGGGATCTTTTCGCAGTGGAACGGGTCGATGCATTCGCTCGCGGTCACCGACAACATCTTCCGCCGGTTCTACGAGATGGTGGTCGACGAAGCCGGGCCCGCTGCGGTCGAGTTCTGCATGAAATGCCACACCCCCGTCGGCGTCGCACGCAAGGAACTTCCGCCGGCCACGGGCGATAAACTCGACAACATCGCGCTCAAGGGCGTCTTCTGCGATTTCTGCCACACGGTGACGCCCACCGGGATCGGCAACGCGGCCTTCGACACATCCCATTCCACGACCAAGCGGGGGCCGCTCGAAAACGCGGTTTCCCCCGTCCACGCGACGACGACCGACAACGGCTACCGTTCGTCCGAGTTCTGCGGGATGTGCCACAACGTCACGCACCCGATCTCGGGGCGCCCGATCGAGCGGACCTACCAGGAGTGGAAAGAGTCTCCCTACAACACCGGCAATCCCGCCACCGCGACCAGCTGCCAGGACTGCCATATGCGGCAGACGGTAGACGACCCGGGCGCCGGTGACACGGCGCGGAAGGACAATCCGGGCAAGGCGGCTTCGGCGGGGCCCGACCGGCCGCACGTCTGGACGCACTACTTCGTCGGCGGAAGCGCGCTTTTCCAGGATTCGCCGAACGCCGAGCGCCGCAAGGCGATGGCCATGGCGAGGCTCCGCCACGCCGCCAGGATCGAAATCAACGTCGAGGATGTCCCGACCTACAAGGACCGGTTCGGCTCGTTCCGGGTCCGGGTCGTCAATACCGGCGCCGGTCACAAGCTGCCCACCGGCCTGTCCGAGGTGCGCGAAATGTGGCTGGACGTCACCGTGAGGGATGCGAAGGGCAAGGTGCTGCTCCGCTCCGGCGCGGTGGGCGAAAACGGCGGGATCGATCCGGGCGCCGCGATCTTCAAGACTTTCCTCGGCATCGGCCGCAACAACGTCAAGATGTCGTGCTGCTTCTTCGCGATCGGCGAGCGCAACAAGATCCTGTCCGCCGAGACGGTGACGCGCGACCGCCGAATCCTGCCCAAGGGGTACGACGAGGAAAAGTACTCCTTCGAGGTGCCCAAGGGGGCTGCATTCCCGATCAGGATCGACGCCAAGCTCAACTACCGCTCGATGTCGCAGGATTTCGCCAACATCTTCTTCCCGGACGGGTCGTTCAAGGTCCCGGTGATCCGCATGGAGGAAGCGACTGCGCAGATCTGCCCCGGCGGGTCGTGCGACGACGGGTCGCTCCGGGCGCCCCTGAAAAAGAAGGTGCCCGGGACCCGGCGTCGGGGAAATTCCGGCTGATGGCCGCCGGGACGCCTCCCCCGGGGAGTTCGTCTTGAGGGTGCTGGTTTCCGGTGTTTCGGGGCTGGTCGGCACGGCGTTGACGCGCGCGCTCACGGTCGACAAGCACATGATCGGAACGCTGACCCGGTTGGGCGGCGGCGCTGGACACGTCCATTGGGATCCGGCCAGGGACGTGATCGACACCGTGGCGCTCGCGAATTTCGCTCCGGACGCCGTGGTCCACCTCGCGGGCGAAAATATCGCCGCCCGACGGTGGACTCCCGTGCGAAAGGCCGCGATATGCGACAGCCGGGTGACCGGCACGACGTTGCTGGCAGGCGCGCTCGCCGCGATGCCGGTGCCCCCCAGGGTGCTCGTGTCCGCATCGGCGGTGGGCTACTACGGCGACCGTCACAACGAGATGCTTACCGAAAGCAGCCGGGCGGGCAGGGGATTTCTGGCCGAGACTTGCCTGGCATGGGAGGCGGCGACCTCGAAGGCCGCTGAGCGGGGCATTCGCGTTGTCACGCTCCGCACGGGCCTGGTGCTCGATTCGCATGGCGGCGCGCTGGCGAAGATGCTCCCGCTTTTCCGGCTTGGGCTGGGCGGGCCGCTGGGCGACGGGAAACAGTACATGAGCTGGATCGCGTTGTCCGACCTGGTTGCGGCGATCCGCCACATCCTGTCCCATGAATCGATTTCCGGCCCCGTGAACGCCACGTCGCCGTATCCCGTCACCAACGCCGAATTCACCCGGGGGCTGGGGCATGCGCTGTCGCGCCCCGCGATCCTTCCAGCCCCGGCCTTCGTCCTGCGGCTGGTTCTCGGTGAGTTGGCCGACGCGCTGCTCCTCACGGGCGCCCGGGTCATCCCCGAGCGACTGGTCGAGAGCGGCTTCACATTCCGCTACCCCGCCCTCGAGCCCGCCCTCAAAGCCGCCCTCGGGCGTTGACCCCCCGCCCTCCGAATGGGTCGCCACCGCAAGCGATCCCGTCTCCCGATATTCGCAAGGTCGTCTGACTGAAATCGTTCGCCCGGTCCAGGATGTCGTTGACGGGGAAGCGGGCATTCCTCTCGAAGAGCCCGACGATGCCTTGCGGCGGTTGGCGCTTTCGGGGGAACCCGTTTGGGCTTAGATGGCCATGCGCCAGGCGAGCCGCTTTTCCAGGCGGCGCGACAGCGAGGTGAATGCGTAGCAGAGGATGAAGTAGACCAGGGCGATGAACATGAAGATCTCGGTGGGGAAGATCATGGTGCGGTTGTTGACCTGGGTGGCGACGTGGGTCAGTTCGTCGACGCCGACGATGAACGCCAGGGAGGTATCCTTGATCATCGAGACGAACTGGTTGACGAACGACGGGATCATGTTTCGCAACGCCTGCGGAAGCACGATGTAGATCATCGCCTGGGCCGGGTGCAGGCCGGTCGAGAGCGCCGCCTCGGTCTGCCCTTTGGGAATCCCGTTGATGCCCGCCACGACGATCTGCGACATGTAGGCCGACGTGAAGAGACTGAGCGCGAAGATGACCGTCTGGCTCTCGGGCACGGTTTTGCCTAGGAGTGCGGGCATCAGGAAGTACATCCAGAAAATGACCATGAGCAACGGCATGCCGCGCACGATGTTGATGCAGACGTTCGCCGGTTCGCGGACCCACTTCCGGTGGGAGACGGCGAGCAGTCCGAGGAACAGCCCCCCGATGAAAGAGAGCACGAGCGAGGCGGTCGCCAGCCACAGGGTGAGCGCCACGCCGCCCAGCGGGCCGGAGGGATAGCGGCCGATGAAGAAATAGACCCAGTTGTCGCGGATGACGCTGAAATCGAGACCCATGTCAGCGACCCTTCAGGGGCGAGAGGACCTTGCGGTCGTAGAGCGTCATCAGCCCCGTGATGACGAACGAGAGGATGACGTAGATGACCGTGGCCGCCGTGAACGCCTCGAATCCCTTGAAGGTGGCGCTCTCGATCTGGCGGGCCTGGTACGTCAGTTCGGCCACGCCGATGGTCATGGCCAGCGACGAGTTCTTCGCGTTGTTCAGGAACTGGTTGATGAGCGGCGGAACCGTCAGCCGGACCGCCTGCGGCAGGATGATGAACTGCATCGACCGCAGATAGGAAAACCCGGAGCTGCGCGCGGCTTCCATCTGCTCTTTGGGTATCGAGAGGACGCCCGAGCGGATGTCCTCGGCGATGAAGGCGGACGTGTAGATGGTCAGCGCGATGACGGCGGCCGCGAACTCGAAGTTCCAGCCGGCGTGCGGCTGGTTCATCCAGTCGTTGACGGCGTGCGGCAGGATCTTGTAGGAGCCGAAGTACCAGAAGAAGAGCTGGACCAAAAGCGGCGTGTTGCGGAAGAACTCGAGGTAGGCGTGGGCGAACCAGCGCACCGGCTTTACGTGGCTCATCCGCATGACGGCGATGAGCAGTCCGAGCATGAACGAAAGGACGATCGCCACCACCGAGAGCTTCATCGTCAGCTGGAATCCGGAGACCAGCCAGTCGAGGTACTTCCCGTGGGTGACGATCGTCCAGTCGAAAGAGGACTTGAGCACGGTGCGCCCGCTATCGCCCTGTGATCGTTATTTTCCGGCCTCGATCTTGAACGTGCGCGTGAGCGGCGTCTCGGATTTGGGGCCGAACCATTTGTCGTAGATCTTCTTCGCCTCGCCCTTCTTTTCCATCTCGAGGATCGTCTTGTTGACGAAGGCGACGAAGTTGGCGTCGCCCTTGCGCATGCCGAGGCCGTAAGGCTCTTCGGAGATCTGCACCTTGGGCGGAATCTCGAACTCCTTCTTGTTGGGCGCCTTGGCGAGCAGGCCTGCGAGGATCGACTCGTCGGTGGTCACCGCGGAAACCTTGCCCTGCTGGAGCGCGAGGAACGCCTGCGGGTAGTCGTCGAAGGAGAGCACCTCTGCGGTGGGCAGCGCCTTCTTGACGTTCTGTTCGGAGGTGGAGCCTTTCGCCGTCCCGATGCGCTTGCCCTCGAGGTCTTTCAACGACTTGACGGAACCCTTCTTCACCAGGAATTTCTGGCCGGTGAGGAAATAGGTGTCGGAGAAATCGATCTCCTTGGCCCGCTCGGGATTCTTGGTCATCGTCGCCGCGATGATGTCGATGTTTCCTTCCTTGAGCTGGGGCATGCGGGTGGCGGACGTGACCGGCTTGAGCTCGACCTTGACGCCCAGCTTCTTCGCGATCGCATTGATGAAGTCGATGTCGTAACCGACGATCGTGCGCGTCTTCTCGTCGACGTAGCCGAACGGGGGGAGCGAGTCCTTCACGCCGGCGACCAGTACGCCCTTTTTCTTGACGTCTTCGAGCGTGTCGCCCGCGAACGCGCCCGCGGTCAATCCGAACGTGAAGATCGCTGCCAGGAACAGTGCCAGGGACTTCTTCATGTTTTCTCCTCCTTTGGGGGGTAGGGACATCGATCAGTGCATGGGTGAAAGGATCTGCTTGAGGAACTGCTTCGCTCGATCGGTCGAGGGGTTTCGGAAGAATTCCTCGGGGGCCGCCTCTTCCAGCACGACGCCGTGGTCCATGAACACGACGCGGTGCGCCACTTCCCGGGCGAACCCCATCTCGTGGGTTACGACCATCATCGTCATGCCGCTCCGGGCCAGGTCCTGCATGACGGCGAGCACCTCGCCGATCATCTCGGGGTCGAGCGCCGAGGTCGGCTCGTCGAACAGCATGATGCGCGGTTTCATGGCGAGCGCCCGGGCGATCGCCACGCGCTGCTGCTGGCCGCCCGACAGTTGCGAGGGATAGGCGTCCCGCTTGTCGGCGAGCCCGACTCGTTCGAGCAGCGTCATCGCCTGCCCGTTGGCGACCGAACGGGTGAGCTTGCGGATCTTGACGGGGGCGAGGGCGATGTTCTGGATGACGGACAGGTGCGGATAGAGGTTGAACTGCTGAAACACGAATCCGACCTCGGCCCGCAGTTTGTTGATGTCGGTCTTCTTGTCGGACAGGTCGAAGGTGTCGATGGTCAGTCGTCCCTCATCGATCGGCTCGAGCTGGTTGATCGTCCGGATGAGCGTCGACTTGCCGGAGCCGGAGGGGCCGCAAACCACCACGACCTCGCCCGGCTTGACATGCAGGTTGATGTCTTTCAAGACATGCAGCCTGCCGAACCACTTCTGTACCCCTTCGAATCGGATCATTCAGGGTTGCCCCTCCCGCGGGTGGTAACCCAATATATCACGGGAGGGGAACCCGTCAGGAGGTTCTGCATATGGATCGTTATCGGAAGAAACGCGCAAAGAAATCAGCGGGAAATATTGCGGAATGACTGGAACCCGCCGCGTTTTCCGCGCATTATTCTGTATAGATCTTCCCGGGAGGTTCCGATGCATCCCATGATACGAATCGCCGGCGTTGCCGTAATTGCCGCCTCCTTCCTGCTGATGGCGGCCGTTGCGGCGACCGCCTCCGACGGCGTCGAATCGCTGGTCGCAAAAACCGTCCAGGCCTACGGCGGCGAACAGGCGCTCGAAAAGGCGCGCCACGTCCGCGAGTTCGGGTCTACCACGTCGATCATGCGTCCGGGGCTCAAGGGAACGATCCAGCGCGAGTTCACCTCGCCCGACAAGCTGCGCGTCCAGATCACGTTCAGGTACGACGTCGAGACGCGAATCTACAACGGACGGGACGGGTGGCGGATGGGGGAAGCGGTCACGGGCCCGCAACTCGACGCCATGGTGCTGCAGGCCGCCCGGATCGCGCTGCCGCTGAACCTGGCCAGGAACCGGAAGAAGCTGGTCGACAAGGGCAGGGGCGAGGTCGAGGGCAAGCCGGTGCGCACGCTGGAATTGCCGCTGGGCAACAAGCTCAGGCTGACGGTCGACATCGATCCCGAGACCGGACGGATCGTGCGTTCGGCGGGGAGAGGCGGACTGGGAACGATGGGAGGGATGGGCGGCAGGCCGCTGGAATTCATCACCGGCTATTCCGATTTCAGGAAGGTGGACGGCGTGCTGTTCGCTTTCAGGGAAGGGAATTTCGCCAACGGCATGACCACGGGCGAGACGATCCTCGAAAAAATCGAGCTGCCCGGGACGTTGCCCGCGTCGACGTTCAAGCCTTAACTCCGGGGGTCAGCTCCGCGGGCCCATCCGCAATGCCTCGTCGACCGCTTCCTTGAGCGTCTTGAGCGAGCAGGGCTTGGAAACGACATAATCGACGCCCGATTCGCGGACCTTTTCCTCGTCCTGCTGGATCGCCCACCCGCTCAGGAGGATGACGGGTACCCGCGGATTGATCCGCTTGATCTCGCGCGACACCTGCCAGCCCGACATGCCCGGCATGCTCAGATCGGTCAGGACAAGGCCGAACGGCTGCCGGCCGAAGATCTCGACCGCCTCGTTGCCGGTCCGGGCGGCGACCACGTGATGACCGCGTGCCGTCAGCGCCTCGTTGAGCATCTTCAGGTTGAGGTCGTCGTCGTCGATGATGAGGATGCGCGCCGGTAGCTGTTTCCCGGCGGGACCGACGGCGCCGGATTCCCCGATTTGCGGGAGCGGGGCCCGGACCGGAATGCGCACCGTGAAGGTCGTGCCGAGATTTTCGCCGCTTTCGACCGTGATCTCCCCGCCGTGCCGGGCGAGGATTCCGTACACGATCGACATGCCGAGACCCTGCCCCGTTTCCTTGGTCGTGAAGAACGGGTCGAATATGTGCGCCTGGACCGCCTTGCTCATCCCGCTGCCGGTATCGGCGACCGTGACGGCGATCACGTCGCCATCCGCCCTGGAAGAAAGGGTGATGCGTCCTCCCCGGGGCATCGCCTCGACCGCGTTGAATATCAGGTTGGAAATCACCTGGGTAAGCTCGGACGGATTGCCGGCGGTGGGGGGCACGTCTCCCAGGATCTGTTCGACGTCGATCGCGATGCCCAGCGTCTCGGCCTCGTATTTCCACTTCGGCTTGGTCATCTCGACGGCGTTGCGGATGACGGTGGTGACGTCGACCGCGTTCGTGGGGTGGTCCTTCCGGATGCGGGTGAAATCCTGCACCCGCTTGACCGTTTCGGCGCCCTGCAGCGTGATCTGCTCGATCATCGCGAGCCCTGCAAGGATGGCCTCCCGGTCCGGTTCCTTTTCGGCCAGCTTTAGCGCGAGCAGTTCGGCCTTGCCCAGGATGCCGTTCAAAAGGTTGTTGAAGTCGTGGGCGACGCCGGCGGCCATCTGTCCGAGCGCCTTGAGCCGCTCGGCGGCGACGAGCTGCTCCTGCGCGTCCTTGAGCGACTCGTACGCCTGCTTGACGTAGGTATAGTGGCGCGCCTTCTCGATGGCAACGGCGGCCTGGCCCGCGAGCCCGTAGAGAAACGCCATGTCCTCTTCATGGAACTGGGCGCCCGAACGCTTGTTGGTGACGTTGATGACGCCGAGCGTCTTCTCGTGGACGATGATCGGGATCGAAAGGATGATCGGCGCGGAGATGAACGAACTGTGGGTGTTGGGCGCCTCGTCCGCCGCGTCCCGGCACAGCGAGCTATCCGTCCGGGGGTCGGTCCGGACGTCCTTTACGAGGATCGGCTTGCCTTCCTTGGCCACCCACCCGGCGATGCCGTCGCCGACGCGCACCCGGATCTTGTTCGCAAGCTCGTCGCTGATTCCGCGGCTGGCCGCGACGGAAAGTTCGTGGCCGGCTTCGTCGATCAGCATGAGAGAGGCGCGCTCGACGTCGAGTTCCCGGCTGACCAGTCCGATGAAGAAGTCGAGCAGATCGGAAAGCGCCTCGATTCCGCTCATCGCACGCCCGGCCTCGATGAGAGAGGAGAGGCGCATGATCGCCGAGGAGAGTTCCCTGTTGCGGGTCGCGAGATCGTCGACCAGTTCGCGGTTTCTCTTTGCCAAGCGCCGGTGTTCGCAAGCCCGTTCGACCGCCCGGCTCACGCTGTCGATGTCGTCGAACGGTTTGCGCAGGTAGTCGTACGCCCCCCGGCGGATCGCCTCGATCGCGGTCTCGATCGTGGCGTGTCCGGTCATCAGGATGACCTCGACGTCCGGGGCGACCCGCCGCAGTTCGGCCAGCATCTCGAGCCCGTCCATCCCCGGCATGTTGAGATCGACCAGGGCGACCGCGGTGCGGTCGATGCGGGGAAACGCGAGCCCCTCCGCCGCCGATGCCGCGGTCCGGACCGAGAATCCCTTTTCGGTCAGATGTTTCCGAACCTGTTGACGGGAGGCCGGTTTGTCATCGACGACGATGACCTGGAATCCGGCGCCGGGCGCTTCCTCTCCGTCGTCGGGGCCGAAAGCGGGCGAATGGTGTGGAACCGTGCCGGCCTGCCCGGTCGGAAAAAGCGACGACAGGATCGTCGACGCGTCCTCGCCGGCGAACACTTCCCGCGCCTCCGGGACGGGGGGCAGCCTGCGGTCGTGTCGGGATTCGGATTCGAGGGGCAAGCCGGCGCTTCCCGGCTTGACGGGGTTCTCTTCGGTCATCTTCGTCGCCTGTGCCTTCCGGCAGGAAGTGTCATGCGTCAGCCCTCCGATTCTATTCGGATGCGTCAAGGAAAGCCACGAATCAATCGGGATCGGGGGGAGTATAATGATGTCTTGCCGACTTGCCACAGACTGCCCTGGAGGAATTCGCGATGAAACGATACGCATGTCTGGCGCTGATCTGCCTGCTCGGGATTTTGCCTTGTTCCGCCCGGGCTGAATTCAACGCGGCCGAGTACAAGGCGACGACCCAGGACGATCTGATCCGGAATCCGGATGCGAACGTCGGGAAAAAGTTCAAGGTCAGCGAGCCGTTCCAGTTTTGCGGAAGCGATTTCTGTGTGCAGCAGAAAATGAAGATCAACACGCGGGAGCACTACTGCTTTACGCTGGGGCCGCTCTGCCTCGTCCGGATGTACGTCAAGAAGGACCACCCCGATGCACAGACCGTCCTCGACCTCAAGAAGGGCGACAGGGTGACGGTCTACGGCACGTTCGACCGGATGGGTTCCAACTACAACTTCATCGTCGTCGACCGCATCACGGTAGACAGGAAGCCCTAGCCGGGTTCAGCAGATCCGCGGAAGGGCGTCGCCGGCCGGGTAGTCGATCGCGCGCAGTCCCCCGACGCGGGTCCTGAGCAGGACGCCGGCGGGGCCGTCGGCGACTTCGCCGACGATGGCGGCATCGCGGCCGAACTCGTGCCCGGCAAGGAGCGATACCAGGTCGTTTGCTGCGCTTCCGTCGACGATCAGGAGCGCCTTGCCCTCATTTGCGAGAAACAGCGGGTCGAAGCCGAGGATCTCGCAGACGGCGGACACGGTTTGCGAGACCGGAAGGCGCGATTCCTCGAGAACGATCCGTACACCCCCCGCATGCGCCAGTTCGTTGATGGTGACGCCGACGCCGCCCCGCGTGGCGTCGCGCATGACCCGGATCGCCCCTCCGAAACGGTCGACGGCGGGCAGCAGCAGCCCGTTGAGCGGCGCGGCGTCCGAGCGGATGTCGGCGGCGATCGCCAGGTTGTTGCGCGCGATCAGCACCGCCAGGTGGTGGTCACCCATCGTGCCGGTGAGGACGACCCGGTCGCCTGGGCGCACCGTTTCCGGCCTGGGACGCCAGCCGTTCCGGATGACGCCGACGCCGGAGGTGGTGACGAAGATCCCGTCTCCCTTTCCCCTTTCGACCACCTTCGTGTCTCCCGTGACGATGGCCACGCCCGCCTCCCGGGCCGCGGCCTGCATCGAGTCGAGCACACGTTCGAGCGATACCAGCGGCAGTCCCTCCTCGAGGATGAAGGCGCAGGAGAGCCCGACGGGCCGTGCGCCGCACACGGCGAGATCGTTGACCGTCCCGCAGACTGCCAGGCGGCCGATGTCGCCGCCCGGGAAAAAGTGCGGCGTGACGACGTAGCCGTCCGTGGTGAAGGCGATCTCGCCCGCCTGTTCGCCCAGCAGCGCCGAGTCGAAGAGCGGCGCCAGCAGCGGGTTTGCGAATCTCGCCGCGATCGTCTTCTCGACCAGCTCGCGCGACCGCTTTCCCCCCTCGCCGTGGGCGAGCAGTATCACCTCGTCGCTCATGCTCCGATTCCGAACCTGCGCGCCGCGGCGCAGGCGCCCTCGGTCGAGACCATGCAGGCGCCGACCGGCGATTCGGGCGTGCAGGCGTTGCCGAACAGCGGGCATTCCGGCGGGTCGATCATGCCCTTGAGCACCTCGCCGCAGCGGCATCCGGGCCGCTCAGGCGTCGAGAGGACGGCGACGCCGAACTTGCGCCCGGCATCGAAGGAGGCGTATTTCGATGCGATCCCGAGTCCGGACCCGGGCAGGACGCCAAGCCCCCGCCAGTCTGCGTCGCAAGGTTCGAATACGTCGGCCATGAGCGCCTGCGCCTTGCGGTTTCCGGCGGGCGTGGCCACGCGCGAATATTCGTTCTCGACCCGGGCCGTACGCGCGGAAATCTGTCGCAGGATCATCAGCACCGAGGAGAGGATGTCCAGCGGCTCGAAGCCGGCGACGACGCACGGAAGCCCGCAGACCTCGACAAGCGGCCGGTAGGCGTCGGTCCCGATGATCGCGCTGACGTTCGCCGGGCACAGGAAGGCGTCGATCTTCACGTCGGGGTCGGCCGCAAGCAGCGCCATCGCCCCCGGGATGGTGCGAAGCGACGGCAGGACGGAATAGTTGGCTATGCCTCGCGCTTGCGCGGTGATGATCGATCCGGCGACCGTGGGCGCGGTGGTTTCGAAGCCGACGCCCAGGAACACGACCTCGCGGGCGGGATCGGCCGATGCCAGCGTGACCGCATCGAGCGGAGAGTAGACGATGCGGACGTCGGCGCCCCCGGCGCGAGCCCGTTCGAGCGAAGCGCGTGTCCCCGGGACGCGAACCATGTCGCCGAACGTGGCGATCGTGACGCCCGGCGCTTCGGCCAGGGCGATCGCGGCGTCGATGTAGCCGTCGGGCGTGACGCAGACGGGGCAGCCGGGACCCGAGATCAGTTTCGCGACGCCCTGGAGCGGTTCGCGCAGGCCATGGCGGGCGATGGCCATCGTGTGGGTCCCGCAGACTTCCATGATCCGGACCGGGGGGCCGTCCCACGACCCGCGGATCTTCGCGATCAGCGCAGCGGCGGCGGCCGGGTCGCGGAAAGGCTCGAACGGGTTACTGCGGTTCTGCGGCATCGGCATCGGGATCGGGATCGGCATCGGGTCCGGCGGCGGCCATCTCCCGGAACAGTGCGAGCGTTTTTTCGGCCTCTTCGGGGTCGAGCCTCTCGATCGCGAAGCCGGCGTGGAGAAGCACCCAATCGCCGACCGCGGCGTCCTCGAGCAGCATGACGCTGGCCTCACGGGTCACGCCGCCGATCTCGACGACGGCGCTCTGGTCGGAGAGTTCGATGATTCGTGCGGGGATCGCTAAACACATGGCGTAAAGGGACATGGTAAGGACCGGGATCCCGGGATCGCGCTCGGATTTGGGTCAGATTTGGCCGCAACGATTGAGCCAAACCGGAGGCGTAGCAGAGCTACGGTGAGGATTTGGCGATTGAGGCGCGGCCAAAGATGGCCCGAAGTCGGGATGCGAGATGGGATGTTGGTCCTTACCATGTCCCTTACCTTTCGGATAATTTGATCGCGGCGTAAAACGCTTGCCCGAGGGCGATGCCGCCGTCGTTGCACGGAACCTGTCGGTGGATGACGGGCACCAGCTTCCGGTCGCGCAGGCCTGCCAGCAACCGGCCGAGCAGCGCGAGATTCTGGAAGACACCGCCGCTCAGCAGGACGTGGCGGGCACCCGACGCTTTCGCGAGGGGGCCGGCGACGTCGAGGATCAGGGCCGCGACCGTGTCGTGAAACCGGTCCGAGATCACCGGGCGTGGCGTCATCCGCTCCCGGTCGGCGACAATTCCCGCAACGACGTCCCGCCAGTCTACCGCAAGCAGCGGTCCGGCGCTTCGAATCGCAAACGGGTAACACCCGGCTTTGCCGCCCCCCTTGTCCGCGCACGCCTCCAGCCGCATCGCCGCCTGCCCCTCAAATGATGCGTCGGCGCCGAGCCCGCACAATGCGCTCGCGGCGTCAAACAGCCGACCCGCGCTCGAGCAGGCGACGGTGTTCACCCCCTTGACCGTCGCCTCGGCCGCGAGCG
>JANXPS010000217.1 GCA_025357175.1 Deltaproteobacteria bacterium
GCTGTTAGGCCAGACCATCGACTGGCAATATTATGCATACGGCGGTGCTTACAACGGTAGCGGGTCTCCCTGGTCGTTCGTCGTGGGCTCGGGCAGCGGGCAATTCCAGTCGTATTTCGACATCCTCGCCAACGACACGCAGATCACGTTCGACTACGGCATTCTTGGAAACGGCACCACCTGGTCTCCCTCTTCCCCCTCCTAATAACGCAGGGGGGCTGTTCATCGCGAACGGCATCCTCCTCACGCTGTCCGGCGGCGGCATCAGCAGCGTGACCATCGACCCCCTGACCAACATGGCCGGGTTCGACCCCTCGAAAATCACGAACAACGGCAACCAGATCGCGGTCGAATGGACCAACCTCTCCTTCAACCAGAACACCCTGGTCGTGCTCGACCTCAACAAGACGCCGGTCCCCGAACCGGGCACGATGATGCTCCTCAGCTGCGGGCTGGTCGGTCTGGTCGGCATGGGCCGGAGGAAATTCCTGGCCTAGACGGCCGCGGCCGGACGCAACACGGTACCTGGGGATTCAGATAGGAATTTCCTTCTACCAATTATCTCAAGGCCTTACGGGATGTCCCGTAGGGCCTTTTCATTTTTCTCCTGATCATGCTGCCGGCCGGAACCGGGGGAGGCGCCCGTATCGGTGGAGCGCCAGTCCGATCGCGATTCCGGCGAAGCCGAAAAAGATGGAGTCCCAGCCCGGAGACCAGGAGCGGAAGAAGATCCGGGGGATCGGAAGGAGAACGGCAAAGGCCGACGCAACCAGGAAGACGGGCCAATAGGTGAACCGGATGCGCAGCGACGGGAAGCATTCCATGGCCCACTCGGCCATCGAGAAGGAGAACGCCCCCAAAAGCAGCAGGGGAAGGGCGCCGTTTTCGGGAGTCACATGTTCGAGGAAGGTCGACCGGATGAACGACTTCGCATGGGCTTCCAGCTCTTTCACGCTCCGGACCGGCTCGAGTCCGAAGGCGGGATGGGCGAGCAGCAGGAGCGCGAGGAGGCACAGGACGGCTGTTGCGGCATTCCATCGGAACCCGTTTGAGACTTCATCCGGCGCCATCAATGTGTCGAGCCGCGCCCATGCCGCCATGACGATCGTTCCGGCGAAGGCACCGAGGGTATTGGCGGCGACGTCCATGAGTTGCGGGTGACGAGTGGGAAGCCACACCTGCAGAAACTCGCAAGACGAGCTCAGGAGCGCGGCGAAAATCGTGGACGAGAGGATGGTCGAGGAGACTTTGGAGTCCGGGCGGAGCCGGATGAAGCAGGCCACGCCTAACGGGAAAAAAAGCAGGATGTTGGCGGCCGCATCGATGAACAGCGACTCGTGCTCAGGGGAGGGCAGCAGCGCCCAGTCGATCACGGGTAACCGTCTGGCCGTGAAATCGGTGGTCATGTTGAAATCGAACGGCCGGAGCGTGGCGATCAGGATGAGGCACACGATCGCGGCCGGGAAGATCGATCGCCGTGCGGATACCGAGAGGGGCATCTGAAAAGTTTACCAGAAAGAGCCAGTCGAAAAGGAAAAGAGCACGATCGCCCGCTTCATGCCGGGCACACTCCCGAATCGGCAAGAATTCATTGAAGGCGAATCTGTTACCATTGCATCACGAAAACACGAGGAAAGAAGGTCCCATGGGCTTCAATTCGTTCAAGCTTGACCGCAAGATCATGAACGGCGTCAGGGCGCTCGGCTATGCCACGCCGACACCCATTCAACTCCAGGCCATCCCGCCGGTTCTCGATGGCCGCGACGTCATGGGGCTCGCACAGACCGGCACCGGCAAGACGGCGGCGTTCGTGCTGCCGATACTGCAGAGGCTGATCGAGGGACCGCGCGGCCGTGTCCGCACGCTGATCGTCGCGCCCACGCGGGAGCTGGCCGAGCAGATACACGTCCAGATCGTGGCGCTCGGCCGCGACACGAAGTTGCGGAGTTGCACCATCTATGGCGGCGTTTCGGTGAATCCGCAGATCCAGAAATTGCGCGACGGGGCTGAGATCGTCGTGGCCTGCCCGGGGCGTCTGCTCGATCACATCGGCCAGAAGACGATCGATCTGTCGAATCTCGAGGTGCTCGTCCTCGACGAAGCGGACCGCATGTTCGACATGGGATTCCTCCCGGACATCCGGAAGATCATCAAGGTTCTGCCCGCGAAACGGCAGAACCTCATGTTCTCCGCCACCATGGCCGACGACATCCGGAAGCTCGCGCACGAAGTCCTTCGGGATCCGATCACGGTTCAGGTCGGGCACACCGCGCCCGTGAACACGGTGGCGCACGCCCTCTATCCGGTCGAGCCGCACCTGAAGACCGCGCTGCTCATGGAGCTCCTGAAACACACCGACACGGAATCGATCCTGATCTTCGCCCGCGAGAAATACCGCGCCAAGCGGATTGGGCAGCAGCTGGAGGAGGCAGGTTACAAGGCCGCCTCGCTCCAGGGGAACCTGTCCCAGAACCGGCGTCAGGAGGCGCTCGACGGCTTTCGCAGCGGGAAGTACCAGATCCTCGTCGCGACCGATATCGCGGCGCGCGGCATCGATGTGTCGAGCATCTCGCACGTCGTCAACTACGACATGCCGGATACGACCGACGCCTATACGCATCGCATCGGTCGAACCGGGCGGGCAGCGAAGACCGGCGACGCGTTCACCTTCGTCAGCCGCGAGGACGAGTTTCAGGTCAAGAGCATCGAGCGCGTGCTCGGGTCGAAGATCGAACGGCGCCTGCTCAAGGGCTTCGACTACAAGAAACCCGCTCCGGCGCGCGACACCGAGTTCGCACGTCCCCCGCGCGAGCCGCAGCGGCGGAAGCCGCAGGCCAGGCCGACCGCCACACCGGCAAAAACATCGGCGGCGCCTCGTTCTGCCGCGCCAGAGCGGCCGGAACAGGGCGGTCCCCGTAGGTCCGGCCCTCGTCGCTGACGGGGATCGACAAGCCGCGAGGTGGTTCCGTCCCCAAATAAACCCTCTCGATGCCACCGGGGTACGACCGTCCGCATCTTAGTGGGGTAGGAATTGCTGCGTCGAGCGGAGGGAGGTGGACAAAATGTTGAATTTGAATTCGCTGCTGGTCTTTTCTGAAAATCCCAAGGCGCTGTCCGATTTTTACGGGAAGGTCTTCGGGAAGGTCCCCGACATGGTGGAGGGCGGTTATTTCGGATACCTGGTTGGAGGGACATTTCTGGGCATCGGGCCGCACGACCAGGTCAAGGGACCGAATCCGGCGCCGGAGCGGATCCTCGTAAATTTCGAGACAACGGACGTAAAGAAGGAGTTCGAGCGGATCAAGGGGTTGGGAACGAGGGTTGTCGCCGATCCGTACCGGATGGATGAAGCCCGTGACGGGTTGATCGCGACGTTCGCGGACCCGGACGGAAACTATTTCCAGCTGATGTCTCCATGGGAGAAGGAATAAAAAACCACACGTCAATCCCGTCACGGGGAACGAGGCCCGTGACGGGCCAACCTGCCATGGAAAGGGACCGCAATTGACTACGCGACTCGGCCGCAACGATCAGTGCCCGTGCGGCAGTGGGCTGAAATACAAGAAATGCTGCTACGAGAAAGAGCGGACCGCCCAGTCCCGCGAACGGGACGAGCGCGTCGCCGTCGAGATAGCGCTTGCCTTTCTGCGCGACAATTTTCCCGATGAGGTGGACGACGCGATAGACCTCGATTTCCTCGGGTGTCTCGACGACGACGAGTTCGATTCGGTGGCCGGGTGGCCCGACGACCTGCAGGCGGAACTCGAGATCAACATGGGCGAGTGGCTGCTGGCGGACGCGGTCCTGAGATTCGAAGAGGAGTCGATCCCGGCCCTCGACCTCGTCCTGGGACCCGACGGGCCGCTGCTTCCGGAGCACAGTCGGGAGTGGCTGCTTTCGTTGGGCGATCGCGGATTGAGCCTCTTCGAGGTGCGGAACGTCCAGGCGGGGGAAGGATTCGAGATCGGAGACCTGGTGAACACCGACGACACGCCGGTCCGCCTGCTCGATCCCGCCGGTTCCGAAACGGCTCGGCCGGGGGATGTGTTCGGCGCACGCCTCGTCCGTAAAGGGGAGGTATGGATCCTGTCGGGCGCTTTTTACCCGATGACGCGCGACGAGGCGGACGACTGCCTGGAGGAAATCGTCACCGGGCGGGAAACGGGAAAAAGCGGCGCGGAGGATTCGCCCGATCTGACCGGTCCCATCATCATCGACCATTGGCTAAGGAACATGATCCGGGAGCAGTCCGCGTCGGAAACGGTGGAAGCGCCAACGAAAAGATGATAAACAATCTGGCATGACAACCAAAAAGAAAACCATAAAAAGAATCGGCGTCATCACCAGCGGCGGCGACGCCGGCGGACTCAACGCCGTCATCAAAGGCGTCGGTCGAGAGGCCTTTGCCCAGGGCCTCAAGGCGTTCATCATCCCCAACGGCTACGCCGGCCTCTATAACCTCGTCAACATGGAGAAGATCGCCGAACTCGACGCCGATCGCGTCAGCCGGATCACCGCATCGGTCGCCGGATCGGAAGCCGGCCACTCGCGGGTGAAGGTCAGCAAGATCGACGATCCCGAGGCCTACAAGCGGATCCGGGACGGCCTTGCCAAGTTCGAGATCGACGCGCTCGTCATCAGCGGCGGCGACGATACCGGCAGCGTCGTGGTCGACCTGTCCCGCCAGGGCTTTCCCTGCATCCACGCGCCCAAGACGATGGACCTCGACCTCCAGACCTACAGCGTCGGCGGCGATTCCGCGGTCAACCGGATTTCCACGATGGTTCGCGACCTCAAGACCACCGCGATGAGCCACAACCGGATCCTGATCGTCGAGGTGTTCGGGCGGTACGTCGGCCACACGGCGCTTCTGGGCGGCGTGGGCGCCGAGGCCGACTGCATCCTGATTCCCGAGATTCCGGTCGACTTCGACGTCGTCTACGAGAACATCAAGCAGACCTACTTCGGCCGGATCGAGCGAAGCGACGTCAAGGCGGGTGCCTACATGATGGTGGTCGCCGAGGGGATCTGCGACGCGAACGGCCAGATGATCTACGACGAATCGGTGGCTCCCGACGCATTCGGCCACAAGAAGCTGGGCGGGGCCGGGAGATATGTGAAGAAGCAGATCGAGAATCGGCTCAAGAGCGACCCCGAGGTCCGGAAATTCATGGAGGGCGTCGGGATGTACGTGCCGGGCATCTACGAGATTCCCGAA
The DNA here is from genome assembly GCA_025357175.1 of Deltaproteobacteria bacterium. Classification (GTDB taxonomy): domain Bacteria; phylum Desulfobacterota; class Deferrimicrobia; order Deferrimicrobiales; family Deferrimicrobiaceae; genus JANXPS01. The sequence continues at coordinate 5,219 of JANXPS010000217.1, forward strand.
GTGCGCGAGATCGTCCCGAGCCACCTCGTGCGGTCGGGCGAGACGTCCGCGTACGACGTGAATTTCGGCTACCGGGCCGGCGCCGCGGCGGTCCTTCTTCTTCTCCGGGGAGAAAGCGGCAAGACGGTGGTCAAGGTCGAAGGTCGGCGGATCCACATCATGCCGACGGAAAAGGCGATCCTGCGGCGCGAGGTCAACCTCGACGAGGTTTGTCTCTTCGAAAGTCTCGGGACCTGCTTCGGCCGGGACCCGGAATTGTTCGACTGCGAGATCCTCGAGGAAAGACGGGCAGGAGTGTAACGGGATTATTTGTCGTTCTTGTATTAATCTGTCGTTATGCGCAGACGATTGGCTTTTATCCTGTTGGCGATCCTTTCCGTTCCGCTATTCGACGCGATCTCCGCGCGGGCCGGAGAGGACGTTCCTCCCCCAAGGCCGCTCGAAGTCCAACTCGGTCCGGAATACATCATCATGCCGATCGGCCGAATCCTCCTCCTTCGGCGGGATCAGGAATATTGCGCCGTCAAGTTCCTCCGGTTCTGGAATGGAGAGGCGGCGGAAGAGCGGTATGCCGAATACGATGCCTATGAACCTCCCAAGGGAACGGGGTCGTTCGACGACAAGCGTACGGAAACTTTCAGACGGCAGGCCTCCAGCACGAGGCCGCAGGGAATCGGCTTCCTGTCCTTCAACAAGGGAAACCGCGAAATCCGCTGCGGGTCGTTCCGGCTGCCCTGGTCCGGCGCGGGCACCGTCCATTTCGAAGAGCGGGGGAAGAAAGAGAGCGGTCCCGAAATCGAGCTGGCGCCCACCTATTGGAAAGACGTTTCGAAGGTCAATACGGGGGACTTCCGGGTAATCTGGTACGCGCACGACGACCGGCGTGAAAAAATCAACGTCCCGATCGGCGATTTCGCATTGCAATAGGGTTGGAGGTCCGGATGAAGACGATCTGCAAGTCCGTCGCGAAGGTCTCGATGGCCCTGGCGCTCCTGTGGCTTCCGGCGCTAGCCGTCGCGGCGGCGTCCCCCGGAGCCGTGCGGGTAAAACTGGCGGAAGGGGATGTCCAGATCCGAATCCCGGAAACAGGCGAGTGGGCGCCGGTTGCGGCCAATACCCCGCTGATCGAGGGGGACGAAATCTGGGTTCCCGGCGGGGGCCGGGCCTCGCTCCAGACGAACGGCGGCGCGCGCATACGGCTTGGCGGCGGAACCTCTTTCCAACTCCTCCGGACCGACCGGGACGCCTTCCAGTTTCACGTATCCCAGGGGTATGTCTATGTCCTGCGGCCGGGGAAAAAACGCGGCGTCCTCCAGTTCGACACCCCCGACGCCTCCGTTCGATCCTTCGGTCAATCGACTTTCCGGATAGACATACCCGATGGGGAGACCGACATTCAGCTATTCAAGGGCTCCCTCACCGCCGAGACCGACGACGGAGCCACCCGGGTCCGGAGCGGCTCGATGCTGGCGTTGGGTCCGGGCGGTCTCGACGAACTTTCCTCGCTTCCCGCACCGGACGACTGGCAGCTTTGGAACGAGGACCTCGACCGGACCGTCCTTGCGCGCAGGTCGGCTGACCGGTACCTGCCGCCCGAACTCGCGGTCTATTCCGACGACTTCGGCGATACCGACGGCCGGTGGGTCGATGTCGAGGGGTACGGGAATTGCTGGGCTCCGACGATCGTCGACGGCAGGGACTGGGCACCGTACCGGCACGGTCGTTGGTGCTGGCGCGGCGGCGATTACGTCTGGATCGGCGACGAGCCGTGGGGCTGGGCCCCTTACCATTACGGCCGCTGGGCGTTCGAGGCCCGGGTCGGCTGGTTCTGGGTCCCGCCGGAACGGGGGAACATCTACTGGGCCCCCGGTTATGTCGGATGGATCCGGACGCCGGATCACGTCGCCTGGGTCCCGCTGGCTCCCCGCGAAGTCTATTACGGTCACGGCAACTACGGCCGGTACAGCGTGGACATCACGAAAACGAATGTCGGCGGGCCAAGGGTCACCAACGTTTACCGGAATGTGAACGTCGTCAACAGCATCACGGTCGTCCAACAGTCCACTTTTTCAGGCGGGCGTCCTTCACCCGTCACCCGGGACGTGATGAAGTCGATTCACCGGGACTTTCTCGAGCACCGCGGTGGTGCCCAAGGACGGCCGGCGATCACGCCCTCCGCGACGAGTTACCTGCCGGTGATCCGTCGGGTTCCCGATTCGAAACGCCCGCCGGAAAATGTTCGAAAAATCGATACGGGCCGATTGAGGCAAGACAGGTCCCTCGTGATGGATATCAACCGGTCGGCGATCCGGCCCGGGGCCGCGCCGAAACCGTTGCATGTCCGGAAGGTGGAAGTCCCGAGGCCGCCCGCGGAAAAGGCCGGGCCGCGTCTCGCTGAACCCGCGACGCCGGGAAACGGGACACCTCAAAAGCCGCCCGACCGGAAGAACCGGCCGGATGTGACGCCGGGCGGACCCGCCAACCGGGCAGGCCGGGAATCCGGACCGGCTGCGCCGCCCGCTCCGGCTGCGCCGACCCGTCCGGAAGGCGGTCGCCTCCAGGCCGTTCCCGCGCCCGATGAACGTTCCCGTCCGCATGCGCCTCCGCCCAGGGGCGAGCGGGTGCATCCGACCCCTCCCGCGGACCGAATCCGCCCCCAGGCTCCGCCGCCGCGGCCCGAACCGGTGCGCCCGCAGGTCGTTTCGCCCCCGGTGGAACGTGTGCGTCCCCAGGTCGTTTCGCCCCCGGTGGAACGCGTGCGTCCCAAGGTCGTTACGCCGCCTGCAGAACGTGTCCGCCCCCAGGCTCCGCCGCCGAGACCCGAACCGGTGCGCCCGCAAGCCGTTCCACCCCCCGTGGAACGCGTGCGTCCCCAGGCCGTCACGCCGCCTGCGGAACGTGTCCGCCCTCAGGCTCCGCCGCCGAGACCCGGACCGGTTCGTCCGGGGGTCGTTCCGCCGCCCGAAAAGGGGGGGCGCCCGGAACCGAAGCAGGAAAAAGGGGAGCATCCGAAGGACAAGGAGCGGGGTGACGAACGGGGCGGCGAGGGTCACGGTGGACGGTGAACGGTTCACCGGTCGCCATGATAGTGGTTTTCGAAAAAATACGGCAGGTCCGGTACCGCAGAGACAGGAGGAACCACATGGCCCTCTGTAAACTGATAGCCGCAGCCCTTGTTCTTACCGTCTGCGGTGCAGTAGCCTTTGCCGAAACAATGCCTCCATTCGCCGTGGCAGCCGGAGATGGCGTGGTCTGGTTCGACAACGTCCGGATACAGGAGCACCCCTTCGCCGGAGCGACCCTTTTCAACGCTGTAGCGGTGAACCGGACCGGCTGCGATTTCAACAAACTCGAGGTCGAGATCATATTCGTGGCGGGAGAAGGGGACCGGTTCGACCGGGTGACCATCGAAAACTTCAGGAACGGCGCCTCCCTGGCCCTTGCCGATCGGCGGGTCGCGGGTCCGTCCCAGGAGGTCCAGGCCATCCGCGCGCTGTCCGCAAGCGGTCCGGGGGTGTGCGCCAAGGCAGTGGCCGCGGAAAAAGCCGAGCGGGAACGAAAGGCGCGTGAGGTCGCCTTGAACCTCCAGAACCAGGCGGCAGCCACGAAAAAGGCTGCTGCCGAAAAAGCCGATCGGATCGCCGCGGTCAAGGCGAAAGCGTTCAATGCCGGATTCATGGGGTTGTATCTGGGGATGAGCATCGAAGATGTGGACACGCTATTGGAAGACAACGATTTCGCATGGAAAAGCGGGGGCGGCGGGTATAAATACGGGCGCCTGCTCTTTCGGAAGGAAAAAGACGGGCGCATTGTCGCCGGCGAAGAGTCAGGGGAAAAAAGAAAGCGCTTCGAAGTCGAATCCGGCAGCCTGGATTTCATAAAGGATAAACTGGTTCGCATCCGGATCAAGTCTCCCGCGTATGCCGTCGGAAGCGAGGACCCGGCGATCAGCGAGTGGGTCGGGTCCGCGTTTGGTTACCTGAAAAACGCATACGGCAATCCGGCAAGGACATACGTGAAATTTCCGTCAAAAAAGACATTGTTCATCAAGGACAATTCGAGAGTCCAGTTCGTCGAATGGAAAAAGAAGACGGAAGGCATAATCCTTGCTGGTGCTTCGAGTCAGGCAAGTTGCAATCTGGAGATCCTTTTCGAGGAAAAGGCCGCCGTCAAGGGGAAGGGCATGGCCGGCAGGCTCAGCAGGAAAGCCGGAAATTAGCATGAGGGATAAACGACATGGCTGAAATAGAACTGCCCGATGTGGAAGAGCTCGAGGAGGCGCGAGGGAAGCGCTTCACCCGACGCGTGGCGCTGACGACCGCGATCTACGCGGTGCTGCTGGCCATCACCTCCCTCGGAGGGAGCAATTCGATGAAGGAAATGCTGCTTGCGCAGCAGCAGTCGACCGACCAGTGGAACTTCTACCAGGCGAAAAATCTCAGGGAGGGTTTCGCCAGGAACCAGAAGGAAATGCTCGAGTTGGTGCTGATCGAGCGGGGCGGGGCCATGAAACAGGATGCCCGCGAAATGTACGGCGCGCTTTTGCGGAAGGCGGCCAACGAGGAGACGCGTTATCGGGATGAAAAGAAGCCGATTGCCGACTCGGCCAGAAAATTGGAGAAGGAACGCGACGTCAACCGGGACAAGGATCCCTATTTCGATTACGGGGAGGTCCTTCTGCAGATCTCGATCGTCATGGCATCGATCGCCATCCTGTCGGGAGCACTGCCGATCTACCTCTTCTCGATCGTTTCCGCGTCGACCGGCGCAATCCTGACCCTGAACGGCTTTCTCATGATCTTCCGGATTCCTTTTTTCCACTGAGTTCAGCTGAAAGGCGAGGCGAATCGAGTCTGGGCGGGAAAACGGGGGGCTTCATCGATGTCGATTCACGACCGTGAAAAGAAACGGGCCGAGAAAGTGCTCTTTGTCGGCATCCTGTCGAAGGAAGAGCAGGAGCGGCGTGATCAGGCGATCGCCCGCGGGCAGTATGTCAAGATCAAGAACGAACCGAAGGTGTGGTTCGAATCCCGGATGTCGATGGAACAGGTGCTGACCCCGGAGAACATCGAACTGCTCCGGATCATCGTTCGCCGGAAAATTCAATCTCTCCCCGAGCTCGAGGCCGCCACCGGCCGTAAAACCACGAATATCGCGAGGACGCTCAAGACCATGGCGCGCTACGGCATCGTCGAGCTCGTCAATACCGAAGAGGTGGTCCAGACGGTTGTCTGCGGCACGAAGTTCGAGGTCACGGTCGGGCAGGACGGGGTGCCCCCCGTCGAAGATACCCGCGAGAAGTTCAAGAAAATCCATCGGAAGGCGAAGGAGGCCGGGATGACGAGGGCCGTCCTCGCGAAGCTTGTCAAGAAAGTGCGCAGGGGCGGGAAGAAAATCTGAGGGCATGGCAATAACCGGATTCCAATCCCGCACGACATCCATCGCCGCAACCCTCCGCGAAGTTTTCGGCTACGACACCTTCCGGCCGCACCAGCGCGAAATCGTCGAGCACGTGGTCGGCGGCGGAAGCGCGTTCGTCCTCATGCCGACGGGCGGCGGAAAGTCGCTCTGCTACCAGGTGCCGGCGCTCCATCGTCCCGGTACGGCGATCGTGGTATCCCCGCTCATCTCCCTGATGAAAGACCAGGTCGACGCCCTGCGTGCCAACGGCGTGTCGGCCGCCTGTCTCAACTCATCGCTTGCGCCCGGGGAAGCATCGGCCGTCCTCCGACAGTTTCATGCGGGATCGCTCGAACTGCTTTACGTCGCCCCCGAGCGCCTCATGCTCGATGGCACGCTCGAGATGCTGCGCACACGGCCCATCTCCCTGTTCGCCATCGACGAGGCGCATTGCGTCTCCCAGTGGGGACACGATTTCCGGCCGGAATACGTCCAGCTCGGACGGTTGCGCGTCCTGTTCCCGAACGTCCCGTTCATCGCCCTCACCGCGACCGCCGACGACACCACCCGGGAGGATGTCCGGGCACGTCTCGGCCTGCTGGACGCGCCGGTCTACGCGGCCGGATTCGACCGCCCCAACATCCGCTACACCGTCGTCGACAAGACCCAGGGGGGCGCCCAGCTCAAGGCGTTCGTCGCGCGGCACGAAGGGGAGTCCGGCATCGTGTACTGCCTCACGCGAAAACGGGTCGAGGAGGTGGCGGCGCGTCTGCGGGCCGACGGCATTGCGGCCCATCCCTATCACGCCGGCCTGCCTTCGGCCGAACGGACACGGGTCCAGGATGCCTTCTTGAGGGACAGGATGCAGGTGATCGTGGCGACGGTCGCGTTCGGCATGGGGATCGACAAG
>JANXPS010000222.1 GCA_025357175.1 Deltaproteobacteria bacterium
CCCGAGGCCGTGTCGCTTGCCGGCAAAGCGCGCGAGGTGCTCGCCAACTACCGCGACGCCGAGGACATGATCCACATCGGCGCCTACGTCAAGGGGTCGGACCCCAAGATCGACTTCGCGGTAGACCGGATCGACGCGGTCAACGGCGTTCTGCGCCAAACGCCCGAGGAATGCAGCGGGATCGACGACTCCGTCGCCCTGCTCGCCGATGCGTTAAGGGATTAGGGGGAAGGCGATGGCCGACAGGGCGCAGCTCAAGCGGATTTCCACCGTCCGTCACCTTCGCGAGGTGCAGGAGAAGCAGGAAGCCAAGCGTGTCGCCCTCGCGGTCGCCGCGGTGGCGGAAGCCGAACGTCTCATCGTCATGCTCGACGCCGAGAGCGAACGGTACCGCCTCGATCTGGCCGAGGCGATGCGGAGCGGCCTCCCCTCCGACGAAGTGACCATGTCCCACGCGGCATGGCTCGAACTGCGCGCAAAGCGGAAGCTGGTCGATGAGGAACTCGCACGGCGCCGGGAACGGCTCGACGAGGCGAACGCGATCTACCGCGCGTCCCGCATCGCGAGACGTCAAATGGAAAAGTGGGAAGAGAAGGTGGGCGAAACGATCCGTGTCGATGACGAACGGAAGATGGCGGTGATGGTCGACGAGATCGCGGTGCAGCGGCACGGCTGGAAGCAGCGATGAGAGGGCAGCGGCTTCTGGCGGTCGGCACGCTACTCCTGACCCTGCTTGGCGGCGCGATCGCCTGGACGGCGGGCACTGAAAGGGAAACGGCCGCGCCTGTCACCGGCTTCGCCTCGAAATCGGGCGGCGCCGACCTCTACGCCCTGACCGAAGCCGTCGCCCGCCGGGGAAGGGAACTCGACCTGGCGGACCTGCGGATCCAGGAAGAGCGGAAACTGCTCGAAAAGATGAAAGAGGAGCTGCGCAAGGATCTCGCCTCCCTCGACACGAAAGTGGCCGCGCTCGAACAGCGCAGCGGCGAGCGGGCAGCCGAGCGCAAGGCGAACCGTCAGTACATCTCCAAGATGTTCAAGTCGATGGATGCGGCCGAGGCCTCGAAACGGCTGACGCTTCTCGGGGATCAGAAAGCCGCCGTCCTGCTCCGCGAGCTGAAGGAGAAGGACGCAGCGAAGATCATGACCGCGATGGATCCGGCATTCTCGGTGTCGGTAACCCGGTGTATGGAGAAACCGTGATGGATGCAGAGCAGCTTTTCGGCAAGGCGACGGGCATGGTCACGGGCGCCAAAGGCACCCGGAAAGGGCAGGCGGCCCGGAAACCGGCGCAAAAAGGAGCGAAGTTCTCCGATACGCTCGCGGCACTCTCGTCGGGCGGCAAAAAAGCGCCCGCGAAAACCGGCACCCGTCCCCTGGCGAAAATGCCGCCTGTCGTCGCTCCGACTACCCTGTCGCCCACGACGCCCTCCCCCGTCAAGATTGCGTTTCCGACGGCCGGAACCGCCCCGGCACCCTCCCATCCCTCGGGCCGCTCCGTCGCGATTGCGGGTGCCGATCCCGCCGCCGCGGCCACCAGTGGCGACATCGCATCGAAAACCGACAAGAGTCGCCAGTCCGCGCGGCGACGGGCAAACGACCCCAACGACTCCGCGGCGCAGGCCAACCGTCCGGCCGTATCCGTCGAACGGCCGGAAAATCCCGTAGCCGGCGAAGCCGCATCCCTCGCCGCCCGGAAAGAGGCCGCAACGGCGTCCACCACGAAATCCGCGGGCCGGGCGACCGAAGCGCGAAAGTCGAACGGGACATCCAGGCGTCACCAGCCTGTTTCGGATGACGCATCCGTGAAACCGGCCGCCGGCCTGGAAACCGCTCCCCTTGAAATGAACGCGACGGCGATCGCGTCCGCGCAAGCCGCCATTTCGCAGGCCGTCCTGCAGCCGCATGCCGCAACGCCGGCCGTCGATCCGGCCATGACGGCCCTCGGTTCTGCGAACCGCAAGGGACATCGCGCCGAGAATTCGCCGGTCGGCCCCCCCGCGGCAGCAGCCTCGTCAAGCCGTGCCTTGACACCGGAAGTCGCTTCACGAGACGAAGGCGCGCGGACCGCCGTCAAGCCCGAACCTGCACACGGAACCCGTGAACCGGCCGCAAGGACTGGCGAACACCCGCTCACAGGCGCGCGACCTGCCGAAGACACCCACGCGGCATCGGCATCCCGGCGAACTGCCGGTGCGCATCCCGCCCCCGGGGCGTCGGCATCCTCCGCCACCACGCCCAACCGGGGCGCCGTATTCCCGCCGCCCCCTGCCGACCCGGTCGAAACGGTGGTTCCGACCGCTCCCGCCGACCTCCAGGCGACAGCGAACGACTCACGCGGCAAAGCGCATGCGAAGTATGAGACCGCCACCGGACAGACCGTCAAACCGGCTGTGGAATCACCGCGTCCCGTCCGGAACGACACGAGCCCGGCCGGCCTGACCGCGACCGGCCCCGACGGACGGCCTTCGACCCAGAACGCTTCCGCGATTCGCCCCGCAGACACGGCATCCGTCCCGGGCGCGGCGGCGGAGCAGCTCGCGGCTGCCGACAAGGCGGGACAGCCGAACGCCGCCGCAAAGCACTTTGCAACCGATCCGACCGCCGCACGCGAAACCGTTTCGACCGCCGCACCCGCCGCCCCGAACTCCGGCAATGCTTCGGGCGACCGGCACGACCTCCCGAAACCGGGTGCCGAATCACACCAGCTGTTCATCGCCAACGCGGGTTCCGTCCACCGCCCGGAATCCACGTTTTCCGTCGGCCGCGCGGCCGATTCACCCGCAGCCGCGCCCGATTTCGCCCCCCTTCACGAGCAGGTCAGCATGCGCCTTTCGACGCTGCCCGACGGCGTCCACGAAATCTCGCTCAGCTTGTCGCCCGAAAATCTCGGCAAGCTGCAGATCGACCTTAAAATTTCCGGCGGTCAGATGGCCGCGACGGTGCGGGCCGACAACTCCGATACCCGCGATTCGCTGCTGCGCGAAATGCCCGCCCTGCGCGAGGCGCTCGCGTCCAGGGGGATCGTCCTGTCCTCCTTCGATGTCTCTCTTTCCGGCGGCGGCAACCCGGCCGAACAGCAGGCGCCCCGCCAGGCCAGCGGCTGGGAGATGGCGCAGGGGAACCAGTCCCGTCGCGAGCCGGGCGATGAAAACAGGACCGGCGGATTCCGTCCCGCCCGGACGACGACGCAAACCGACACCAACAGCGGTTCCGGCACCCACTGGATCGCGTAAGCAGACCGTACAAGGAGACAAGACCATGGCTGTCACAGGCGTACTTCCTTCGACCATCACCGACTACGTTTCGAATGCACCCGTCAAGAAAACCGGACAATCGTCGCTGGGCAAGGACGATTTCATGAAGCTGCTCTTCGCGCAGATGAAGAACCAGGATCCGCAGAACCCGATGGACGACCGGGAGATGGCGGCGCAGCTCGCGCAGTTCTCGAGTCTCGAGCAGATGACGAACGTCAACACGAACCTCGCCGATCTCAAGACGACGATGGAGAGCCAGGGCAAGTTCGCATACCTGGGCGCCGTCGGCAAGACCGCGCGGGTCGAGGGGGATGCGATGGTCACCAACTCGACCGGCAAGCAACAGGGGATCTTCAAGGTCGACACCGACGCGGCCAACGTCAATGTCACGATCACGAGTTCCACGGGAACCGTCGTCCGAACGCTGCCGCTGGGCGCCGCGGTGGCGGGTGAATACACCTTCCAGTGGGACGGCAATCTCGCGAGCGGCAGCGCCGCACCGGCCGACCAGTACCACTTCGCAATCCAGGCGACCGACGCCCAGGGCAAGGACATGGCATCGACCAGCTACGTCGAAGGGACCATTACCGGCGTCTCTCTCAACGACAACCCGCCGAAGGCGTATATCGGAGGATACGGCGTGGCGTTCGACAAAATCCAGCAGGTCAAGGGGGGGTGATACACATGAACCAACCGATCGACTACCGGCTGATCAGGCCGCCGGGCGTCGGGACGGTCACCGGAATCGGCACGCCGCAACCGCAACAAGGCGGGCCGAAACCCACGGGGGCAGGCGGATTCGCGGACGCCCTCGCGCAGGCACAGCAAAAACGCGAAGTGACCTTTTCGGCGCACGCGGCGGAAAGGCTGGCAAAAAGGGGAATCCAGCTCTCTGAAAGTGAACGGCAGCGGCTCTCGGAAGCAGTGACCGCGGTCGAAGGCAAGGGTGGACGCAATTCCCTGGTGATGCTCGGCAGCACGGCGCTGATCGTCAACGTCCCGAGCAGGACCGTCGTCACGGCGATGGGGGCCGGGATGGGGAACGAACGGGTGATCACCAACATCGACAGCGCCGTGATTGCGTAAGACGCGGCAACGAGACAAGCGGCAACCAACAACGCAACGGGCTGGACCTCCCACAGAGGAAGCCCCCGGGAACCCGACCGAAAGACGGTTCCGCACAAAGGAGGCTAGCCAGGATAAGTTGGACAAGATTGCGCACATATTTGGGTCAGATATGGCCGTGATGATTGAGGCAAACCGGAGACGTAGTCAAGACTACGGTGAGGATTTGCCGATTGAAGAGCGGCCAAAGATGGCCCGAAGATGGGATGCAAGATGTTCAAGTTATTCTGGCTAGCCTCCTCAACCCAAGGAGGGTCACCATGAGTCTTTTAAGTTCTCTTTTCGCAGGCGTCACCGGCATGACCGCCTACGGCAACGCGATGTCGATCATCGGCAACAACGTCGCAAACGTCAACACGTCCGGCTTCAAGGCCGGCCGCCCGATCTTCGGCGACATCCTCTCCCAGAGCATCGGCGGCTCCCAGATCGGCCGAGGCGTCGAGCTCGAGAAGGTCGATACGCTTTTCCAGCAGGGATCCTTCTCGACGACTGAAAACATCACCGACATGGCGATCGACGGTTCCGGCTTCTTCGTCGTCAAGAACGCGAACGGCACCTTCTTCTCCCGCGCCGGCAACTTCCACTTCGATTCGGCCGGCTACCTTGTCAACCCGGAGGGGCTGAGCCTCCAAGGATCGCAGATCATCAACGGCAACGTCACCGGCAGCGTCGGCGATGTCCGGATTGAAAATCTGACCGGCACCCCTAAGATGACGGGCAACGGCCTCAACGGTTCGACCGGCGTCCAGATCGCCGCGAACCTCGACTCCCGCGTCACCCCCCCGCCCGCGTTCAACATCGAAGGGACGAGCGCGACGACCAACTTCTCGACCTCGATCACGGCATATGACTCGCTCGGCAACGGCCACCTGCTCAACGTCTACTTCAACAAACTGGCTCCCGTCGCCGGAAATCCCGCCACCTGGGAATACCACGTCACCGCCCAGTCCTCAGACCTTTCCGGATGGCCGGGCACGCCGATCGGCGGACAAACCTGGCCTCCCCAGACCGCCCAGCAGATTGAAGTCGGCCGCGGCTCGCTCGAATTCGCGACGGACGGCGCATTGCAGCGGGTCGGGAACTACGCCGCCCCCACCACTTACACCGCACCGGTCGCCCCGGCGGTCGCCTATCAGCCGACCTTCGGCGCCATCTCCTATCCGGTGGCCCTCACGCCGATTTCGATCAACTTCAACTTCAGCGGCGGCGCCACGCAGAACCAGGCCGTCGCGTTCAACTTCGGCGACGCGCTGACCGCGGGTGCTGCTTCCACGCCCGTCGCCAACGCGACCGGCAAGGGCGGTCTCACGCAGTACGGTTCGACCTCCGCCGTCTCCTACCAGAAGCAGGACGGTTACGCGGTCGGGTCGCTGCGCAACATCTCGCTCAGCCAGAAAGGAATCGTCACCGGCATCTACACCAACGGCCAGACGATCGACCTGTACCAGATCTTCCTCGCCGACTTCAAGAGCCCGTCCGACCTGCTCAAGCAGGGAAAGAACCTCTTCTCGCAGTCGAAAGACTCGGGCGAGCCGATCATCGGACCTCCGGGATCCTCCGGCAAGGGAACGGTCATCTCCAACTCGGTCGAAATGAGCAACGTCGACCTCGCGGCCGAGTTCGTCAACATGATCACGACCCAGCGCGGCTTCACCGCCAACACCCGCGTCATCTCCACGTCCGACGCGATGCTGACCGAGTTGGTCAACCTGAAGCGGTAAGGTCGTGACGACCTGACGGAGTAGCCCAAGGACGGGCAAACGCGGTCCACGGACGGGCGCACGCCGCAAGGAAGGGGCGCGTCGCCCAGGGAAGGGACTCCATCAGCAGGCCCGCACTTCTCGTCTGGCTTCGTCGCGAGGCGGCGCAGCCGGGCATGGATACAAGGCGCGCGAAGGGAGGGCACCGGAGGCGTAGTTGAAACTACGTCGAGGATGCCCGACCGAACGCAACGCGGTAGACATACACGGATCCGCCGCCGTAGCAGAAGGCTGGCGAGAAGTGCGGGCCAAAGGGGGCACGGCGGGAAACCGTCGTGCCCCGCCTAATTTCCGGCCTGATCGCAACCCGGAGATGGCGCGAACCCCTTCGCTACGCGGGAAAGATGGCATCCGCCGGCTTGATGGCGGCACACACCCGGTTTTTTGACGATCCGATCGGCTACCTGCCCTCCGCCATCGTTCCTGCAAGTCATTTTCCCCTTTATTAACGGTCTACTGCGACCATCCATGCATTATTTCCGCCGTCGGCACGGCAATTGAATAAAACATCCTCCGTCACCTGTCCCTTATCGAAGGAGAGCTAAAGATGGCGGAAAAAGACGAAAAGAAAGCCGGACCGGAAGGCGCTGTTTCCCTTCCTCCGAAATCCATGAAAAAACTGATCCTTTTCGGCGTGATCGGCCTGGTCGCGGTCCTCGCGATCGGCGGCGGCGTCTTCTTTTTCTTCAACAAGGGGAAGTCCGCTCCCAAGGACAACAACGCGGCCGCGGCCGAAGCGGCCAAGGAAAGCGAAAAGAAGGCCGAGGGAGAAAAGGGCAAGGAAGGCGAAAAAGGCAAGGAAGGCAAGGAGGGCGAAAAGGGCAAGGGAGGCGGCAACCCGCTTTTGGTTCCCATCGAACCGTTCATCCTCAACCTGGCCGACGTCGACACCAACCGGTACCTGAAGATCAGCATCGTCCTCGAGTTCGTCGACGCCAAGGGCGCTTCGGCGGCCGAGGGGCGCATGCCGCAGATTCGCGACACCCTGATCCTGCTGATGAGCAGCCTCACTTACGGCGACATCCATTCGGTCGAGGGCAAACTGACGCTGCAGAGCGAGATTCTCAACCGGCTCAACAAGGTGATGGAGGGCGCGGTCGTCAAGCGCATCTACTTCACCGATCTCGTCGTTCAGTAGGCGGGCGGACACTCGACGTGCGCGAAATACTCACCCAGGAAGAGGTCGACGCCCTACTCGAAGCGTACGACAGCGGCGAGATCGAGGATACGCCGATCGCGGGCGCCTCGAGCACCCCGTTCGACTTTCTCTCCCGCAAGCCGGTCGGCGGCGTCCAGGAAACGCTGATCGAGCTGATCCACGACGGATCGGCCAAGGGCTGCGCCGTCTACCTGACCGGGATCATCCGGCGCGATATCAAGTGTTCCAACGCCTCGGCATACACCGAGTCCACCGGAAACTTTCTGTCCAACTTCAAGGGCCGCTCCTGCATCGGCATCCTCTCGTCCGAAAAGACCCCAAGCCACGCTTTCCTGGCCATGTCCCCCTTCCTGGCTTACGCGCTGGTCGACCTGATGCTTGGCGGAGACGGGCGGATCGCCGAACCCGACGACCGCGATTTCTCCGTGCTCGAAGTCCGGATGGCCCGCAAGATCATGGAAGGGATCACCGGCGAACTGTCCAAGGCGTGGACCGCGATCGCCCCGGGCCGCTTTTCGTTCGTCAAGGTCGAGACCAATCCCAAGATGCTTCCGCCGTTCCAGGAGCTGGATCCCCTTTACGTCATGAATTTCCGGGTCGAGTCCGATACCGGCCTGTCGCGCGATTTCACGATCGCGCTCCCCTTCGGGCTCATCGAATCGCTTAAGGGGCAGCAGGGCGAGGCCGAAGCCGTCGATCCGAAAGCGTCCGAATACGCGGCGCTGATGCGCGACGCGGTCGAAGAAATCATGGTGAGCGTCGAGGTGATGCTGGGCGAGGTGAGCCTCCCGATCCGCGAAATCCTCTCGCTCAAGCCCGGCGACGTCATCACCACCGAACAGGAAATCGACGCCCCCGTCGGCATCATGGTCGAAGGATTGGCCAAACTGTCCGGCCGCCCGGGGATTTCCCGCGGCAACCGGGCCATCAAGATCACCGCAGGCTAACAGGCTAAAGGAGAACGGCAATGTCCGACTCGATCGTCTACGACAACGGGCAGGAAAAGAAGGAATACGCCCGCGACATCGACTTCCTTCTCGACATCCCCGTCAAGCTGGTCGTCGAACTGGGCAAGGCGCAGGTGCAGCTGGGCGACCTGCTCAGGCTCGGGCGCGGCTCGGTGCTCGAACTCGAGAAGCCGGCCGAGGAGCCGCTCGACGTCCATATCAACGGCAAGCTGATCGGGCGCGGCGAGGTCGTGGTGGTGAACAACAAGTTCGGGATCAAGCTGACCGAGATCGCACCCGCCAGCGAGCGGGTCGAGCTGCTCAAATGATCCGCCGGACGGCCATCTCTTTCGCGCTTCTTCTGGCATTGCTGGCGTCGCTCGCGCTTGCACCGTGCGCAGTAGCGAAATCCGACCGGAAACACGGGAAGGCGCACGCGTCGAAAACAGACGAAGCCGCGACGGCCGCGCCCCCCGAAACGGTAAAGCCCGCCGCCGACAACGCGCTCGCGTCGGTTTCCGACAACACCGCCCGTTTCGCGGCCGACAACGCGGTCGGCCCGCAGGGAGTCGTCCACGAAACCGACATCACCTCGACCGTCGTGACGGGCCGTCCCCTTTCGCAGTCGCCCTCGCCTGCCGAGGGGCCCTCCTTCTTCTGGGCCGCCGTCAAGATGGTGATCGCGCTGGGCCTCGTCCTGGCGATGCTCCTCGGCATTTCCCACTTCATGAAAAAATACATGGACCGTTTCGGCTCCGGCCCCGCCGCGCCCGGCCGGGCCATCACGGTCACCGAGACGCGCCACGTCGCGCCCAAGACGCAGGTCATGGTCATCGAGGCGCTCGGCGCCCGCTACCTGATCGGCGTCACGCCCACGCAGGTCACGCTGATCGACAAGGTGCCCGCAAGCGACCTGCCCGGAAGGACGGCATGACGATGGCCGCCCGCATTCCCGCCGCCCTCCTTTTCGTCGTCCTGCTATGCGCCGCGGCGCCCCGCCCCGCCACCGCCGCCATGCCGCTGCCGCTGCCCAAGATCAGCATCGGGATGGCCGACGAGGGCAAGCCGGGCGATGTCGCCGCCTCGGTCAAGGTGCTCATTCTCTTCACGATCCTGTCGCTCGCCCCGTCGATCCTGATCATGACCAGCTCGTTCACCCGGCTGATCGTCGTGCTCTCTTTCTTGAGGCAGGCGATGGGCACCCAGCAGACGCCGCCCAACCAGGTCATCGTGGGGCTCGCCCTCTTCCTGACCTTCTTCATCATGTCGCCCATCATCACCAAGGTGAACACCGACTCCTTCCAGCCCTTCATGGCGGGAAAGATCTCGCAGGACGAGGCGTGGGAAAAGGGCACGGCCCCCTTGAAGACCTTCATGCTGGCCAACACGCGGGAGAAAGACCTCGCGCTCATGGTCAATCTCTCGAAGACGCCCCGCCCGAAAAACCAGTCGGACCTGGGGATCACCGTCCTGACGCCCGCCTTCGTCCTCTCCGAGCTTCGGATCGCCTTCCAGATGGGCTTCCTGATCTACATTCCCTTCCTGGTCATCGACATGGTCGTCGCCTCCGTCCTCATGTCCATGGGCATGATGATGCTGCCGCCGGTCATGATCTCCCTCCCCTTCAAGCTCATGCTCTTCGTCCTGGTCGACGGCTGGAACCTCATCGTCGGTTCCCTGATGAAGAGTTTCGTGATGTGAGGCGCTTAAGCGATGACGCAGGAATTCGTAGCGGAGATCATCCGGAAGGCGCTCCTCATGGTGCTGATGTGCTCGGCGCCCATGATGCTCGCGGCGCTCGTGGTCGGCATCATCGTTTCGGTCTTCCAGGCGGTCACCTCGATTTCCGAGATGACGCTCGTCTTCATCCCCAAGATCATCGTCGTCTTTCTCGCCCTCGTCCTGTTCTTCCCATGGATCACCAACACGTTCCTCGATTTCGCACGGTGGATCTTCGAGGGACTGCCGACGATGGTTCACTAGCGATGGAGGCCTGACGGTGG
>JANXPS010000224.1 GCA_025357175.1 Deltaproteobacteria bacterium
GACGACGCGCTGATCCTGCCGGAATGCCCCCGTTCGGTCGCGATTCTTGGCGGCGGCGCCGTGGGGGTCGAGTTCGGATACGCCCTGAACGCTTTCGGCGCCCGGGTGACGATCGTCGAGATGCTCGACCAGCTCCTGCCGCGCGTGGACCCGGAGGTCGCCCGGGAGCTCGCGAAGTCGCTGGCAAAAGACGGCATCCGGATCATGACCGGGGCGACCGCGAAATCGTACGATTCCGCATCGGCCACCCTCATCGTGTCCTCCGGCGGAACGGACGAATCGATCCCCGCCGAAAAAGTGCTCGTGGCGGTCGGCCGCAAACCGTTGACCGACGGGCTCGGGCTCGAGAGCGTCGGTGTCGTCCTCGACCGCGGATTCGTCAAGGTCGATGCCGACTACCGCAGCGACTGCCCCTCGATATTCGCGATCGGGGACGTGATCGGCGGCATGATGCTGGCGCACGAGGCGATGGCCGAGGGGGTGGCGGCCGCCGAGATCATCGCGGGGCAAAAGCCGGGTGCGCCCGTCGACCGCGACCGGATTCCGGCGTGTGTCTACTGCCAGCCCGAGGTCGCGACTGTTGGGTTGACCGAGGAAGAGGCCAGGCGCCGCGGTCTCGCTGTGCGGTCGTCCAAGGTCCCGTTCATGTCCAACGGACGCGCGGCCGCCTCGGGCAACCCCGGGGGCTTCGTCAAGCTGGTCGCCGACGAAGCCTACGGGCAGATCCTGGGCTGCCATATCATCGGTCACGGCGCATCCGAGATGATCGCCGAGGCGGCGCTCGGCATGTCGCTCGAAACGACCGTCCGGGAACTTGGCCGGACGATCCACGCGCACCCGACGGTATCCGAAGCGTTGCGGGAGGCGGCTCGCATTCTGGCGGGCGAGGCCATCGACATTTGAAAACGGGGGCGGGCGGGCGATGAACGAGCAGAAGGAACGCGAACTTTATTTCCTGATGGTGCTTGTCCGCGAGTTCGAAGGGCGGGTCGCGGCTCTCGACAAGCAGGGCAGGCTGGCGGGGGGGGTCTATTCCGGTCGGGGACAGGAGGCGGTCACGGTCGGGATCTGCCATGCGCTCCGTCCAGACGACTGGGTATTCCCGCTGCATCGCGACATGGGCGCGTTCCTGGTCAAGGGCGCCGACCCGGATCGGTTGATGGCCCAGATCTTCGGCCGCCGCGACGGTTTTTCAAAAGGCAAGGATTCCTACCTCCACGGCGGCGATCTGTCGCACGGCATCTTCGGGGCGACTTCGATGCTCGGGGCGACGCTACCCGTTGCCGCGGGGATGGGTTTCAAGTTCCGCATGAAAAACGAGGACAGCGTGGCGGTCGCCTTTTTCGGCGAAGGGGCGAGCAGCCGGGGGGACGTGCACGAGGCGATGAATTTCGCGGGCGTACACAGGCTGCCCGTCATCTTTGTCTGCGAGAACAACTTCTATGCCTATTCCACGCCCAACGAACTGCAGTTCGCGGTCGAAAACGTGGCCGACCGGGCCGCCGGTTACGGATTAAAGGGCGAGGTGGCCTCCGGGAACGACCTGCATGCGGTGATGAAGGCGATGCAGAAGGCGACCGATCGCGCGCGGCGCGGGGAGGGACCGACCCTCATCGAGCTAAAGACCTATCGCTACCACGGCCACTCCGAACACGATCGCGCGGCCTACCGCACCGAGGAAGAATTGGTTGCGTGGGAAAGCCGCGACCCGATCGAACTTTGGGAACACTACCTCGACAAGCGAAAGTACGATCTGCCCGCGATCCAGGCCGAAACGCTTGCCAAGGCGCAAAAAATAGTCGGGGACGCCGTGGCTTTCGCCGAGGCGAGTCCGGAGCCCGCGGGGGCGGAGGCGATGGACGATCTGTTCGCGATGCCGCTCGGGGAGGATCGATGACGGTGCAGGTCACTTATCTCCAGGCGATCAACCAGGCCATGCAGGAAGAGATGGCGCGCGACGCGAACGTGATGCTCATGGGAGAAGACGTCGGCGCCATGGGGGGCGCCTTCAAGGTTTCCGAAGGAATGTTCGAACGCTTCGGGAAACTGCGCGTTGTCGATACTCCCATCTCCGAGTCGCTGATCATCGGGGCGGGCATCGGGCTCGCGGTGCTCGGCATGCGGCCGATTCTCGAGATGCAGTTCATCGACTTCATTACCTGCGGGTTCGACCAGATCGTCAACCAGGCGGCGACGCTGCGCTACCGGCACGGAGGGCAGGCCGGTTGTTCGATCGTGATACGGGGACCCGCCGGGGCCGGGGTCCACGGGGGGCTTTACCACTCCCAGAATCCCGAGAGCTGGTTCTTCAGCGTGCCCGGACTCAAGCTCGTCGCGCCCGCAA
>JANXPS010000282.1 GCA_025357175.1 Deltaproteobacteria bacterium
CGCCGACGGAATGCGGCCGAGGAGCGCGGACACTTCGGAGCCGGCCTGGGTGAAGCGGAAGATGTTGTCGATGAAGAGGAGCACGTCCTGCCCTTCCTCGTCGCGGAAGTACTCGGCTGCGGTGAGCGCGGTGAGCGCGACGCGGGCGCGGGCGCCAGGCGGCTCGTTCATCTGGCCGTAGACCAGGCACGCCTTTTCGAGAACGCCCGACTCTTTCATTTCGAGCCAGAGGTCGTTCCCCTCGCGGG
The DNA here is from genome assembly GCA_025357175.1 of Deltaproteobacteria bacterium. Lineage (GTDB taxonomy): Bacteria > Desulfobacterota > Deferrimicrobia > Deferrimicrobiales > Deferrimicrobiaceae > JANXPS01. The sequence continues at coordinate 249 of JANXPS010000282.1, forward strand.
TGCGCTCGCCGACGCCGCCGAACACGGAGTAGCCGCCGTGCTCGGTCGCGATGTTGTGGATGAGTTCCATGATGACGACGGTCTTGCCGACGCCGGCGCCGCCGAACAGGCCGATCTTGCCGCCCTTGGAGTAGGGGGCGAGCAGATCGACGACCTTGATGCCGGTCTCGAGGATCTCGACCTTGGTGGACTGGTCTTCGAAGGCGGGAGCGGGGCGGTGGATCGGGTAGCGCACCTTGGAGGTGATCGGACCCGCCTCGTCGACGGGAAGCCCGATGACGTTCATGATGCGGCCGAGCGTCTCGGGGCCGACGGGGATCATGATCGCCTCGCCGGTGTCGTAGGCGTCCATACCGCGGACGAGGCCGTCGCTGGTGTCCATCGCGATGCAGCGGACGACGTTGTCGCCCAGGTGCTGCGCGACCTCGACCACGAGGTTGCCTTCCTTCTCGTCGATGCTCGGGTTGCTGATCTTGACCGCGTTATAGAGGGCGGGCAACTGCCCCGCCTCGAAGCGGATGTCGAGCACTGGCCCGATGACCTGGACGATCTTCCCCTTGTTCATATCTTCCTCGCCTCCTTGAAAAGACAGTGCGAAACGTAATTATTTCGACGTGGACAAGACGGCCCGGGGCTTCTAGCCCTTGAGCGACTCGGCCCCGCTGACGATCTCGGAAAGTTCCTTGGTGATGGTCGCCTGACGCGCCCGGTTCATCTGGAGCGTGAGGCTCGAGATCATCTCCTTGGCGTTGCGCGTCGCGGAATCCATTGCGCTCATGCGGGCGCCGTGCTCGCCGGCGACCGACTCGAGCAGCGAACGGAAAAGCTGCATCTCGACATACTTGGGCAAAAGCGTGGCCAGGATATCGTTGCGTCCCGGCTCGTAGATGTAGTCGATGTCGGACGCGCCTTCCGCGGGTACGGTTCCTTCGGCCACCGAGATGGGGAAAAGCTTCTCGAAGCGCGGCGTCTGGGAAATCGCGGAACGAAACTCGTTGAAGGCGACCTGGACCTCGTCGAACTGTCCGTTCTTGAAGCCGTCGACCAGGTCGTGCGCCATCGTCTCGGCATTGAAGTAGGAGAGGGTGCCCAGCACGTTGACGTATTCCTTGGTGATCGCGATCGCGCGGCGCCGGAAGAAGTCCCGGCCCTTGCGGCCGACCGCGAACACGCTGATCTGCTCGTAATTCCCGCCGTTCTCGCGGAGGAATCGCTGGACGGTTCGCAGCAGCGCCGAGTTGAAGCCGCCGCACAGACCGCGGTCGGACGTGACCACCAGCAACGCGAGCTTCTTGACCTCACGCCCTGCGAGCAGCATGTGCGCCTCGGGACCGGCCTTGGCGGCAAGCGCCTCGACGAGCTCCCGCAACTTGCGCGCGTAGGGCCGCGCCGCGTTGATGGCCTCCTGCGACCGACGCAGTTTCGCGGCGGACACCATCTTCATCGCCTTGGTGATCTGCTGGGTGCTTTTGACGCTGACGATCCGCTTTCGGATCGCGCGAAGGTTCGCCATGTTTCAGTCGCCCCTATTCTTCGATCCGGCCGTTACGCCTGGAAGATGCCCTTGAACTCTTCGAGCGCCGCGGTCAGCGCAGCCTTTACGGTGTCGTCGATCTGCTTCTTCTCGCGGAGCAGTTCGAGCACCTTGCCGTGCTTGTCCTTGATGAACGCGGTCATCTCGGTTTCGTAGCGGCCGACGCTCAGAATTTCGACTTCGTCGATGTAGCCGTTGGTGGCGGCGAAGATCGTGACGACCTGCACCTCGACCGGCTGCGGCTGGTACTGCGTCTGCTTGAGGATCTCGACGAGGCGCGCGCCGCGGGCAAGCTGAAGCTGGGTGGACTTGATGTTTTGCAGGCCCTGTACTTTAGGGTGGGCCGGGGTCAGCTTGGCTCGCGCTTCAGCAAGTTCGCGCTCGGCGTCCGCAACTTTGGCGCGCAGATCGCGGAGGGTCGAATCGTCAATGGCATCCGCTCGCTTTTCCGGCGAGAGATCGATGATGGCCGCAAGCTTCGCCTGCTTCTGTTCCCGCTCGGTGCGCGCTCGCAGAAGCTCGGCCTGCAGAAGCCGGAGTTGATCGCCGGCGATATTTCCCGCGCTCGCGTCCTCGGCTCCCGTGCGTTCGTACTCGCGGCGAAGATTCTCGCTTGCCTCCGCGCGCCGCCTGGTCTCCTCGGCTTGCGCCGCCAGTGCATCCACTGCGCTGTCCCCTGTGCGGATCAGCCTCGACTGATCGATGTATTCGGCCGCCAGCAGATTTGTGAAGTCGGCGGAGATCTGGCGATCGGGCGAGT
>JANXPS010000230.1 GCA_025357175.1 Deltaproteobacteria bacterium
GTTTCCAACGTGCAGGGTGAGCTTGAAGGAGACCGAGACGCCTTCGACCTGGTGCGGGCGACCTTCCCGGCCGGCACCCTCTCCGGGGCCCCCAAGGTCAGGGCAATGCAGATCATCGAAGAACTCGAGCCCGTTCGCCGCGGAATCTACGCCGGCGCAGTCGGGTACTTCGACTTCCAGGGCAGCATGGATTTCTGCATCGCCATCCGCACCATCGTCATGCGGCCCGGCGAGGCGGTCATCCAGGCCGGTGCGGGGATCGTGGCCGACTCGGACCCCGACCGCGAATGGGAAGAAATCTGCAACAAGGCGCGCATTCTTTTCCGTGCGGTCGGTGTTCGCCAGCGCGCGGGGGCTCCGACATGATCGCGCTCATCGACAACTACGATTCGTTCACCTACAACCTGGTGCAGTATTTCTGCGAACTCGGCGCCGATGTGCGCGTGTACCGCAACGATGCCGTGACCGTAGCCGAACTCGAGGCCATGAAGCCGGACGGCCTGGTCATTTCGCCGGGGCCCGGCGATCCCGGCGACGCGGGCATTTCCGTCGAGGCCATTCGCGCGTTCACCGACAAGATCCCGATTCTCGGCGTCTGCCTCGGCCACCAGTGCATCGGGCAGGCGTTCGGCGGCAGGATCGTCCACGCGCAAACGCTCATGCACGGAAAAACATCGCGGGTCCGTCACGATGGCGGCGGCGTTTTCTCGATGGTCGAAAATCCGGTGACCGCAACCCGCTACCACTCGCTCGCGATCGAACGCGCGACGCTGCCCGCCCAGCTGGAGATCACCGCCGAATCCGAAGACGGCGAGATCATGGGCGTCCGCCACGTATCCAGGCCGATTTACGGGGTCCAGTTCCACCCCGAATCGGTCCTTACCCAGTTCGGAATGCGAATGCTCGAGAACTTTCTCTCGATCATCGACCCCCGACAACCCGTCCTGCACGTCTTCGGAAACATCCGGGAGGCGATCGCCTCCGCCGCCGCGGGGAAGAACCTGTCCGCCGACGGCATGCATGACGCGATGCGGATGATCATGGGAGGCGAGGCGACTCCCGCGCAGGTTTCCGCCTTCCTGTCGTGCCTCGCGATGAAAGGGGAAACGACGACCGAGATCGTCGCCGCGGCCGAGGTGATGCGCCGGAAGGCATCCCGCATCGTCGGCCCCCCGGGCGAACCGTTGCTTGACATCGTCGGCACCGGCGGTGACCGGGCCGGAACCTTCAATATCTCGACGACGGTCGCGTTCGTGGCCGCCGGTGCCGGCATTCGCGTCGCCAAGCACGGCAACCGCGCCGTGACCAGCCGCTCGGGGAGCGCCGACGTCCTCGAGGCGCTCGGGATGGATCTCGGAGCCGCGATCCCGCGGGTCCAGCGAGCGCTCGACGAGGCCGGAATCACGTTCATGTTCGCCCCCAAGTTCCACGCCGCCATGAAATACTCGATCGGGCCGCGGCGCGAAATCGCCATCCGGACGATCTTCAACATTCTCGGCCCGCTGAGCAATCCGGCGGGTGTCGATTGCCAGGTCCTCGGCGTCTACAGCGAGGAACTGGGCGAAACCTATGCCCGCGTGCTGGCCGAAACCGGCGTCCGGCGAGCCTTCGTCGTCCACGGGACCGACGGGCTGGACGAGGTCACGCTGTCGGCCACCACGATCGTCTGGGACGTCAAAAACGGCGCCGTCAAGCGTTTCCTGTTCGACCCGCGGTCCATCGGCATCGAATACGCTTCCGCCCAATCGCTCAAGGGAGGCGACGCCCAGGTCAACGCGGGCATCCTTCGCGACATCCTATCCGGCGCAAAGGGGCCCGGACGGGATACCGTGCTCGTCAATGCCGCGTTTGCCATCGTTGCCGGCGGAAAGGCCGAGGAACTGAAGGAAGGGCTCCGTATCGCCGAGAACGCCATCGATTCCGGCGCGGCGCTCGCACGCCTCGACGCGTTTCTCGCCATCCTCGGCCGGGACGCGAAAGCGTGACCGGGACCGGTTCGACGCATCTCGACGCGATTGTCGCGGGCGTCCGGGACGACCTGGCCGTTCGAAAGACGGCGGTTTCCCTCGAAGATCTGGACGCACGGGCCGGATCGGTCGCACGTTCGAACCGGATCCGAAATAAACTTTTTGGGGGCCGCCCTTCGATCATCGCCGAGATCAAGCGGGCATCTCCTTCCAAAGGGTGGATACGCCAGGATCTGGACGCGGTCGCGATCGCCAGCGCCTATGCGGGCGCGGGCGTCAGCGCGATATCCGTGCTGACCGAAGGCCGGAGATTCGGCGGATCGCTCCGGGATCTGGCGGCGGTCAGCGCGGCCCTACCCTCGACTCCCGTGCTCCGGAAGGATTTCATCCTCGACGAATACATGATCGCCGAGGCGCACGCCTTCGGTGCGGACCTCGTGCTGCTGATGGTCAGCGTGCTCGGCGAAAAAACCTCTGAAATGATTGAAATGGCCAAGCGCCGCGGGCTTGACGCCCTGGTCGAGGTGCACGACGAGGCCGAGCTCCGGACCGCGCTCGATGCGGGCGCAGACATAATCGGGATCAACAACCGGAACCTGAAGACGCTGGCGGTCGACCTGGCGACTTCGGAACGGCTGCTCCCGATGGTGCCGCCGGACATCGTAAAGGTCGTCGAAAGCGGCATCTCGTCACCCGACGAGATCCATCATCTTGCTTCGTTCGGCGCCGATGCGTTCCTTGTCGGGGAGACGCTGGTGCGATCTGCCGACCCGGCATCCGAAATCGCTCGTCTGCTTTCGCATCAATATTGAAATCGACTCTCGAAAAATAAATTCCTCCAAGGAGCCGTCCAATGCAGACGAAATTCCTTTTGACCGATTCGCAAATTCCCAAAGCCTGGTACAACGTCGTCGCCGACATGCCCAATCCCCCGGCACCCGTCATTCATCCGGGAACCGGAGCGCCGGTCGGTCCTGAAGATCTTGCGCCCCTGTTTCCGATGGCGCTCATCGAGCAGGAAGTGGCCTCGCAACGTTTCATCCCGATCCCGGAAGAAGTGCTCGAACTGTACGCGCTTCACCGCCCGTCGCCACTATATCGGGCCCACCGGCTCGAAAAGTCGATCGGTACACGTTCAAAAATCTTCTACAAATACGAGGGGAACAACTCCTCCGGTTCCCACAAGCTGAACACCGCCATCCCGCAGGCTTTCTACAACATGAAGGCAGGCCGCACCCGCATCGCGACCGAAACCGGGGCTGGGCAGTGGGGCAGCGCTATGGCGATCGCCGGCTCCTTCTTCGGGCTCGAGGTCAAGGTCTACATGGTCAAGGTGAGCTACGGTCAGAAGCCTTACCGCCGGATGCTGATGGAGACCTACGGGGCGACCGTCGTTCCTTCGCCCTCCCGCGACACCAATACGGGACGCGCGATCCTGGAACAGGATCCCGACTGCAACGGGTCGCTGGGCATCGCCATTTCCGAGGCCGTCGAGGATGCGGCGCAGCGGGCAGATACAAGCTACGCGCTCGGTTCGGTGCTGAACCACGTGATCCTGCACCAGACCGTGATCGGCCTCGAGGCAAAAGAGCAGATGGCTATGGCCGGGTATTATCCCGATATCGTCATCGGCTGCCACGGCGGGGGAAGCAACTTCGCCGGAATCGCGTTTCCGTTCTACGCCGACAAGGCGGCCGGAAAGAACGTGCGCCTGGTGGCTGCCGAACCTGCATCCTGCCCGACGCTTACGAAGGGGGTCTATGCCTTCGACTTCGGCGATACCGCCAAATTGACCCCGATCACCAAGATGTACACGCTTGGACATTCGTTCATGCCGGCCGGCATCCACGCCGGGGGGCTGCGATACCACGGCGCATCTCCGCTGGTCAGCCAGCTGGTCCATGAGGGCGCGATCGAAGCGCAGGCCTACCTGCAGAATGCCGTCTTCGGTAGCGCGATCACCTTCGCACGCTCGGAAGGGATTCTGCCGGCGCCCGAATCTTCGCACGCGATCCATGCGGCGGTGATCGAGGCGAAGCGCGCCGACGAGGGGGGGGTCGAAAAGACCATCCTGTTCAACCTGAGCGGACACGGCTTTCTCGATCTCGCCGCCTACGACGATTACACCAATGGCCGGCTTGTCGACCACGAACATTCAGAGGACAATATCCAGGCGGTGCTCGGCAACCTTCCGAAGGTCAGCCTGTAAGGGGGGCGACCTCGCGGAAATACCGGGGGTAGCGGCATGTTTCGCATCAAGATCTGCGGCGTAACCGCCGGCGATGATGCGCTTATGGCCATCGCGTGCGGCGCAGATGCCATCGGCATCAATTTCTGCCCGCAGTCGGCTCGATATGTCGATCCGGCAGCCGCCCGGCGAATCGTCGACGCCATAGACGGTAAGGCGCTGGTCGTAGCGGTCTTCGTCAACGAACCCGGTGGCGCGATCCGGTCGATCGTCGACCCGCTCGGGATCGGCGCGGTCCAGCTTTCGGGTGACGAGCCGGCCGATGTCGCGGCGGCGCTTCCGTACCGGGTGCTCAAGGTGGTTCGCCCGGCGGACGGCGCGAACCTGGCCGGTTGGTCCGGTTATCCTTGCGAGGCGCTGCTGCTCGACGCCCATCGCCCGGGAAGCTACGGAGGTACCGGACTGGCGCTCGACTGGGCGTCTTTGCCCGCGCTTGCCGAAACGGCCCGCGGCACCGACGGCGGACCGAAGAGATGGCTTCTCGCGGGGGGGCTGACACCCGATAATGTCCGTGAGGCGATCGTCTCCTGCCGTCCTTTCGGGGTCGACGTGGCGTCGGGCGTCGAAAGCGCACCCGGGAAAAAAGATCCGCGGAAAGTCGCCGATTTCATCCAGAGAGCAAAGGAAGGATTATCCATTGTCCGGACATGACACGAATAAATGGCCGGATGCAGACGGCCACTTCGGCCCCTTCGGCGGGCGTTATGTCGCCGAAACGCTGATGACCGCACTCGTCGAACTCGAGGCGGCATATCGTAAGGCCGCGCGCGACAAGGAATTCAAGGCCGAGCTGTCGAGTCTGTCACGCGATTTCGCCGGAAGGCCCACGCCGCTTTACTTCGCAAGACGGCTTTCCGAAAAAGGGAAAGGCGCCCGCATCTTTCTCAAGCGCGAAGATCTCGCGCATACCGGTTCCCACAAGATCAACAATACGCTCGGGCAAGGCCTTCTCGCGGTCCGGATGGGGAAAAAGCGGATCATCGCCGAAACGGGAGCGGGACAGCACGGTGTCGCCACCGCGACCATCTGCGCCAAGCTGGGGCTTTCCTGCGTCGTCTACATGGGCGAGGAAGACGTCAGGCGTCAGGCGCTCAACGTCTTCAGGATGAAACTGCTCGGCGCCGAGGTGATTCCCGTGTCATCCGGCAGCCGGACGCTCAAGGATGCGATGAACGAGGCGCTGCGCGACTGGGTGACCAATGTCCGCAACACCTACTACATGATCGGGACCACGGCCGGCCCGCATCCTTACCCGCTGATGGTTCGCGAGTTCCAGTCCGTCATAGGCAAAGAGGCGATCGTCCAGTTCAAAAAGGCGTGCGGCGGGCTTCCCTCCGCCGTCGTGGCATGCATCGGGGGCGGCAGCAACGCGATGGGCATCTTTCACGCCTTCGTTCCCCACGAAAAAGTGCGGCTGATCGGCGTCGAAGCGGGCGGCTTCGGACTTGCGTCGGGCAGGCACGGGGCGCCTTTGTGCAAGGGGCAGGTCGGAGTCCTTCACGGTACCAAATCGTACCTTCTCCAGGATGCGGACGGCCAGGTCGCCGAGGCCCACTCCATCTCCGCAGGGCTCGATTACCCCGGCGTCGGCCCCGAACACGCCTTCCTCAAGAGCACTGGACGCGCCCGATATGTGGCCATCACCGATTCCCAGGCGCTCGAAGGGTTCGACCTGCTGACGCGGTTCGAAGGCATCATCCCGGCGCTCGAATCGTCCCACGCGGTGGCCTATGGCTACGCCCTTGCCCGGAAAATGGGGAAAGACGAAACGGTCATCATCAACGTGTCGGGGCGGGGCGACAAGGACACCTCCACCATTCTGGAAGAGCGGAAGGGGGTGACTCCGTGAGCCGAATCGATGACGTCTTCGCGGGCCTCAAGGCGAAAAATGAAAAAGGGCTCATCGTATATCTGACCGCGGGCGATCCGACGCCGGAAAGTTCGCTGGCCTACCTCAAGGCCGCGGCCGACGCGGGTGCCGATATCCTTGAAGTCGGAGTCCCGTTTTCCGACCCGACCGCCGACGGCCCGACGATCCAGGCGGCATCCAAGCGTGCGCTCGACGGGGGCATGACCCTTCGAAAGGTTCTCTCGCTCGTCTCCGAATTCCGGAAAACCCACCAGACGCCGATCGTGATGTTCGGGTATTACAACCCGCTTTTCCGCTATGGCGTCGAGGCCCTTTGCAAGGACGCCCGCAAGGCCGGCGCAGACGGGTTTCTCGTGGTCGACCTGCCGCTCGAGGAATGGGGGGAGATGGCCCCGATGGCCCGGGCCTCCGGGCTCGACTGGATACCGCTTGCGGCGCCCACCAGCGATCAGGACCGGATCCGGCGTGTCGCCGCCTCCGGAAGCGGCTTCCTGTACCTGATCAGCGTCACGGGCATCACGGGAACCCGCTCGTCGCTTCCGCCCGAGGTCGCTTCCTGGACACGCCAGGTCGGCCGGACAATCCATCTTCCGCTTGCGGTCGGTTTCGGGATATCCTCTCCCGAGATGGCGAAAGCGGCCGTTGCGCACGCCGATGCGGCGGTCGTGGGAAGCGCGTGCGTGAAAATCGTCGAACGTCACGGGGCGAACTCCGAAGGCCCCAGGGCGCTCAACCGGTTCGTCGCATCGATCAAGAAGGCATTGAGGTAACCGACATGGGCTTTTTATTCGGCAAGAAAAAGAAGGTTCAGCAGGAAGAGGGCGAGAAGCAGCGGCCCGGCATCCGGTTCCCCGAGGGGATCTGGATCAAGTGCGCCTCCTGCCTCGAGATCATCTATAAACCGGAAGTCGAACGAAACCTGAACGTCTGCCCCAAGTGCAACTACCATTTCCGGGTTCCGGTGATGGAGCGTATCCGCTCCGTCTCGGACGAGGGAACCTTTGCCGAATTCGGAGACGATTACGAGTCGATCGACATGCTCGGCTTCTCCGACAGCAAGAAATATTCGGATCGGCTCAAGGATGCCCGGAAAAAGACCGGTCGCAAGGACGCCACGGTGATCGGAACGGCCGAAGTCGGCGGGGTTCCCGTCGTTCTCGCCGTGATGGACTTCGAGTTCCTTGGCGGTTCCATGGGTTCGGTCGTGGGTGAAAAGATCGCCCTGGCCGCCGAAAAGGCGCTCGAAATCGGTTGTCCGCTGATCGTGTTCAGCGCCTCCGGCGGAGCGCGCATGCAGGAGGGCACGCTATCCCTCATGCAGATGGCCAAGTCCAGTGCGGCGCTCGCCCGACTGGGCGATGCCGGGCACGCGTTCATCAGCGTCCTGACCGACCCGACGACCGGCGGCGTCGCGGCCAGCTTCTCGATGCTTGGCGACATCATCATCGCGGAGCCCGGGGCGTTGATTGGTTTCGCGGGCCCCCGCGTGATCGAGCAGACCATCAAGCAGAAGCTTCCCGAAGGATTCCAACGCGCCGAATTCCTGCTGGAACACGGCATGGTCGACATGATCGTCGAAAGAACCCGTCTCAATGCCGTGCTGGCCCTGCTTCTGAAGACGCTTACGGCCCACACCGGGAAATGACCCGGCACCGGAGAGATCCGGCGCCCGTCGAACGGATCGTTCCCGGTCTTCAAAGGATCCGGGCTGCGCTGGCCATCTCCGGTAGCCCGGAACGGTCCTTTACGGCGATCCATGTCGCGGGGACGAACGGGAAAGGGTCCACGTCCGTATTCGCGTCCTCGATCCTGGGCCAACTTTCCCTTGGCCGCATCGGCTTGTACACCTCTCCGCACCTGCTCTCTCCGACCGAGCGGATACGGGTAGACCTCGAACCGATCCCCGAATCGAAACTGGAATCACTCATTTCCCGGTCGGAGGCGGTTTCTGCGGCCGTTGAAACCGGGGAGGGCGCCCCGTTGTCCTGGTTCGAGAAAATGACCTGGGCGGCGTTCAGCTGGTTCGAATCGCGCAAGACCGCCGTCGCCGTTCTTGAGACCGGACTGGGAGGGCGATGGGATGCCACCAACGTTTGCCGCCCCGCGGTCTGCGCGATCACCACGATCGGAATCGACCACGTCGAGTGGCTGGGCGGCACGATCCGGGCGATCGCGTCCGAAAAGGCCGGGATCGTCAAGCCCGGCGTGCCGGTCGTTCTGGGGCGCCTCGGGAAGATCGCAAGAGCTGTCGTTCGCGCCCGCGCAAACGAACTCGGCGCACCCCTCTGGGAAATTGGGCGCGATTTCGGGTGGGAGGAACAAAAGGCGGGAAAGGTATGTTTCCAGCTGCCCGGCCTTTCGGTCCCGGGCGTTCGCCTCGGGCTTCGTGGTACCTTCCAGAACGACAATGCCGCAGTGGGTTGCGCCGCAGCATGGAGATTTGCGCTTGATCGCGGCTTGGAGCCCCCCGAATTCGCGATAGCGGCCGGCAAGGGGCTTGTCCAGGCAAGCTGGCCAGGCCGCCTGTCGCTCTTGCCGGGCAGGGGAAACCGCGGGGGCTGGGTCGATGGGGCGCACAACCCCGCATCGGCGCACGCTCTGGCGGCCGAGATCGGATCGTCGGACGCTTTCGGAGGCAAAAAACCGGTGGTCGCGGTCTGGAGCATGCTTGCCGACAAGAATATCGGCGGATTCATCCGTGAACTGTCTCCGGCCATCGACCGGTGGGTTGCATACCCCCTTCGGCACGAGCGCGCCGCAAGCGCTTCGTTGCTGGCCCGGACCGGGAAAAGGATGGGCATATCCCTCGAAATGGCCGGCGATTTCGGGGAGGCGTGGCGGATGGCCCGCGGGTTCGCAGGTCCGGGAGGCGCCGTGATCGTCTGCGGATCGCTGATCGCCGTTGCGGACGCCTACAGCGAAAGGGTCGGACACATCTGATGGCAGCCCGGAATATCATGGCCACGATTATCCTCGTTCTCGCCCTCTGCTCACCGGCGATTTCATTCGCGGCGGATGGTTCGACCGCCGATTCCGCATCCTCCCCTGCGAATGCGCTTCCGAAGGGTATCGGTTCGTTCGCCTCGGGGTTCAAGGGGTTCGGCCTTCCCGGATCCGACGGGGGAAAACTGCCGGTGCTCCTGGACGCCGACACGCTGACCTTCGATGAAGATACCGGCGTGGTGATGGCCGAGGGGCATGTCGTCGTCTCCCTGGGCACCCGGACCATCCACGCGGACAAAATCCGATACGATTCCCGGACCCAGGAAGCCGAACTTGCCGGAAGCGTCCGTTTCAAGAGCGAAGGGGACGATTTCGCGTTCGACCGGATCGTGATCAATCTCGACACCGAAATGGGCATCCTCTACAACGGGACGATCCATCTCGAAACAAACAATTACCGGGTTTCGGGCGAGCGGATCGAAAAGACGGGGCCGCGATCCTTCTTCCTCCGGAAAGGTTCGCTGACCACGTGCGAATGCGACCCGATCCCGGACTGGAACATCGAGGTCAAGCGGTCCCGGGTCACGATGGACGGCTACGCGGTCGGCAGGGACGTCATCTTCAGGATTCGCGACGTGCCGGTCCTCTGGCTTCCCTGGGGAGCGTTCCCGGTCAAGATGACGCGCCAGAGCGGGTTTCTGATCCCCTCCTACATCCACAGCCGGACGATCGGCAACGGAATTTCCATCCCCTGGTACCAGGTGATCAACCGGTGGAGCGACGCGACGCTGACGCTGGACGCGATGGATCGACGCGGCCTCAAAACCGAGCTCGAGTACCGCTTCGTCCTGAATCCCGCATCCGAGGGAACTGTCCGCGGAGCATTTCTCCATGACCGTGAATCGGGCAACGACCTTTCACGTTTCTACGGGGAAAACATCTACAGGAAGGGGAAGTGGAACGCCAACGGCCGCTGGGATATCGCCTCGGATTCCATCTATTACCGGGATTTCGTCGAACCGGAAATCCTGAGGACCGCCCGGCACATCCCTTCCCGGGCGTTCGTGGCCGAATCGCGCGAATCGTCGAACATCGCGTTGTCTGCGGTCGGGGCGAAAGACATCCAGGATATCCCGGGCGTCGACAACACCGTCCAGAGGATTCCGGAACTGACGGTCACGGTCCTCCCCGAACGGATCGGGGGGCCGTCGGTCGGAATCGACGGGTGGGGGAGCGGGGCCGGCACCTGGTTCCACAACCGGGAGGGCGTCGAGGAGGGCAGGGTCCACGGATTGGCCGAACTCGCGCGTACGATGACGCTTTATCCGTCGGTGTTCCTGACGCCTTTCGTCTCAGTAGACGGTCTCGCATCGCGCCGCAACGGAGCCGGTCCCGGAAGTACGGACAACGGCGGCGAACGGCTGCTTCCCATGGCCGGGGCGCAGCTGTCGGCGACGGCCTGGCGGTATTTCGCGACGCCTTCCGGCGGCACGCTGGTCCATTCCATCAACCCCTCGGTGAAATACCAATGGGTGCCGAACGTGGCCCAGAACGATATCCCGATCACGGACCAATGGTCCAGGATCGAAGGACGCAAGCAGGCCACATTTTCCATCTCGCAGGGTCTACACAGGCTGGGCAGCGCCGGAACGCCGACCGAACTGGCGTCGCTCGACCTTGAATGGGCCTACGACGTCGGATCGCGCAAGACGCCGCAGACGCCCTACGTCGATCCGCTCTCGCCGTTCGTGTGGACGCTGCGCGACCAGATCGACCTCAACGCCGGCCGTTCAAGGGATACGAACAACGCTTCGGACATCCTCGCGCGCCTCCGCATCAATCCGGCTGCGCGCTGGAAAGCCACGGGAGAAGCACTGTTCGATCCCAACAGCCGCGGCCTGACGGCGGCTTCGATCGGCGCCGAGTGGCGGGTCGACGCCGAAAACAGGGCGTCCTTCAACTACCGGATATCGCACCAGCTTTCAGAGGACTTACAGGCCCTGTGCGGGTGGAGGATCGCCCGGTTGATCGGCGTCTCCGGAAAGCTGAACTATTCGATCCGGAACAAGGAAGTGACCGACGGAACCGCGACCGTCAATCTGTATCCGCGAAGCGATTGCTGGAATATCGGCCTGGCCCTTCACAAGACCACCCGGCCCTCCGACACCAGCTTCCGCCTGATGGTCGCACTCAAGGGAATCGGGGGAGTAGGAAAATGAAAAACAGGTTGCTGGTGACCGGGGCCCACGGGCTTCTCGGGTCCGAGGTCGTTCCCTTGTTTCAGGACGCCTTCGAGGTTGTCCCCGTCGATCTCGTCCATTGCGACATCACGGTCGCGGACGACGTCGCGAGGGTTTTCAAGGAGACGCGCCCCCACACCGTGATCCATTGCGCCGCCTATACCGCCGTCGACCGGGCCGAATCCGAACGCGACATGGCGATGCTCGTAAACGGACAGGGGACGCGCAACATCGCCGATGCCTGCGCCCGCTTGGGCAGCCTTCTCGTCACCTTCGGCACCGACTACGTGTTCGACGGAAAGTCCGGGCGGGCCTGTCTGGAGGAGGACGAAACCAACCCGCTCTCGGCTTACGGCCAAAGCAAGCTGGCGGCCGAACGGGCGTGCGTCGAGTCGGGGGCGAGTTTTCTCTCGATCCGGACGCAGTGGCTCTATGGCGCCCACGGCCGAAACTTCATTTTCGCGATTCTCGATCGTGCGAAAAAAGGGGAGACGCTTCGCGTCGTCGACGACCAGACCGGTTGCCCGACCTGGTCGCGCGACCTGGCTGAAGCCACGAGCCGCCTGATCGGGGCGAATGCAGGCGGGATCGTCCATTTTTCCAATGGCGGACAGACGACCTGGCTCGAGTTCGCGCGCCTGATCGTCGCGGAAGCGTTGCCCGAAAAATCGATCGATATCGTTCCGGTCTCGACCGCAAGCCTGTCGCTCCCCGCTTCCCGGCCGGCGTTTTCTCCCCTCGACAAAGGGCGCTACACGGCGCTGACCGGGCACACGCCCAGGCCATGGCAGGACGCCGCGCGGGAATTCATCCACCATCACACGGGGAGAACATCATGAAGATATTGATCACCGGCGGCGCCGGCTTCATCGGCTCGCACATCGCGGATGCCTATCTCAAGGCTGGGCACGAGGTGATGGTGCTCGACAACCTGTCGACCGGTAAACAGGAGAATGTCCCGGCGGGCGCGAAATTCGTTCTCGGCGACATCTCAACCGACGTAGCAGACGAGGCGATCCGCACCTTTCGTCCTGAGATCCTCAATCACCACGCGGCCCAGATGGATGTTCGCCGCTCGGTGGCCGATCCCGTCTTCGACGCGCAGGTCAACCTGCTCGGATTGCTCCGGCTGCTCGAGGCCTCCAGGCACGGCGGCGTCCGCAAGGTGATATTCGCCTCCTCGGGAGGCGCCGGCTACGGGGAGCAGGACTACTTCCCGGCGGACGAGAAACACCCGATCCGGCCGGTCAGCCCCTACGGCGTCGCAAAGATGGCGACCGAGATGTACCTGCACTTTTACCGGGTGCAGTACGGCATCGACTACACGGCGCTACGCTACGCAAACGTCTACGGACCACGGCAGAACTCTCACGGCGAGGCGGGCGTCGTGGCCATATTCGCGAAACGGATGCTGCAACGGCAGCTCGCGATCATCAATGGCGACGGGCTTCAGACGCGGGACTTCGTCTACGTAGGCGACATCGTCCGGGCAAACATGGCTGCGATCGAACGGGGCGGGGGCCTCGGCATCAATATCGGCACCGGCATCGAGACCGACATCAATACCGTATTCAGGAAACTGCTCGAACTTTCGGGAAGCGACCAGAAGGAAATGCACGGGGAATCATCGCCGGGTGAACAGCGGCGTTCGGTTCTCGAAAACAGGATGGCGTTCGATGAGCTCGGGTGGTATCCTGACGTTTCTCTCGAAGAAGGAATGGCTAGAACCATGGCTTTCTTCCGCGAAAAAAATCAAAAACCCGACCAGTGGTAGGCATGCGAATAGAGAACATCCGCAATTTTTCCATCATCGCCCACATCGATCACGGCAAATCCACGCTTGCCGACCGTCTCCTCGAGGTAACGGGGACGCTGTCCGGCCGCGAAAAGGTCGACCAGTTTCTCGACAAGATGGACATCGAGCGCGAGCGCGGCATCACGATCAAGGCGCAGACCGTCCGGATGAAATACCGGTCGAATGAAGGCAAGGACTACATCATCAACCTCATCGACACGCCGGGGCACGTCGACTTTTCATACGAAGTCTCGCGCAGCCTGTCCGCGTGCGAGGGAGCGGTTCTCGTCGTCGACGCTTCCCAGGGGGTCGAGGCGCAAACGCTGGCCAACGTCTACATGGCGCTCGACCTCAACCTCGAGATCATCCCGGTCCTCAACAAGATCGACCTTCCCAACGCCGAACCCGACCGCGTGAAAAAAGAGGTCGAGGATGTGATCGGCCTCGACACGCGCGAGATGATCTCGGCCAGCGCCAAGAAGGGCACCGGCGTGCCCGAGATCCTCGAAGAAATCGTCAAGAAGGTACCGCCCCCGACCGGCGATCCCGACGCGCCAACCAAGGCGCTGATCATCGACTCGTGGTTCGACAACTATGCGGGCGTCGTGATCCTCGTCCGGATGATCGACGGGTCGCTTACGCCGGGACAAAAGATCCTCTCCATGCAGACCGGCAACATCAACGAAGTCCAGAAGGTCGGCGTCTTCTGCCCGCACCCGGCCGAAGTGGCGTCGCTCGGTCCCGGAGAGGTCGGCTTTCTGATCGCCAACATAAAAGAGCTTCGCGAGACGAAAGTCGGCGACACCATCACCGACGCCCGTCGTCCTGCATCCGTGGCCATGCCCGGCTTCAAGGAAGTGCGCCCGATGGTGTTCGCGGGCGTCTACCCGATCTCCTCCGAAAATTACCCGCAGCTTCGCACCGCCATCGAAAAACTGCAGCTGAACGACGCGTCGCTCACGGCAGAGCCCGAGACATCCGTCGCGCTCGGTTTCGGCTTCCGCTGCGGATTTCTGGGCCTTCTCCATATGGAGATCGTGCAGGAACGGCT
>JANXPS010000272.1 GCA_025357175.1 Deltaproteobacteria bacterium
AACGAACTGGATGAGCAAGATCTCCAGTTTGGACGGATCTTCGCCGAGACCTTCCATGGACGCGCGCAGCCTGGGTGCGTACCCGTGGTGGTCGGCGCCCCACAAGTCGAACATGCCGTCGAAACCTCGCCTGTATTTGTCACGATGATAGGCGACATCGGCGGCGAAATAGGTGGTTCGGCCGTCGGCGCGGACCAGGACGCGGTCCTTCTCGTCGCCATGGGCCATGCTGCGGAAAAAGAGGGCGCCCTCGCTTTCGTAAAGTTCGCCCCGCTCGCGCAGTTCGCGGATCGAGTCGTCGACCAGCCCGGCGGCATGCAGGGTAGCTTCGCTGAACCAGTTGTCGAAACGCACCCGAAATCGATCGAGGTCGGACGCGATCCCTTCGAGAATCCGCCTGCTCGCCTCACGCGTGAACACGGGCAGCGCCTCTTCCTCCGTCGATCCGGCATACCGGTCGCCGACCTCTGCGCGGAACGTTTCGGCGAGTTCGATCATGTACTCGCCCTTGTACCCGTTTTCAGGGATGTCGGCATCGACTCCGCAGAGCTGAAGGTAGCGCGCGAGGAGCGAACGGCCCAGGTTGTCCATCTGGTTGCCGATGTCGTTCACGTAATATTCCCGCGTGACGTCATATCCTGCGAATTCGAGCAGCCGTCCGAGCGTGTCGCCGACTGCGGCCCCCCGGCCGTGACCGACATGCAGCGGCCCGGTCGGGTTGGCCGAAACGAACTCGAGAAGGATCTTTTTGCCCCGGCCTTCGTCGGATGAGCCGAATCGCCCCCGCTCGACAAGAACGGCGGCCGTGACCGCGCGCCAGGCCGAATCGGACAGGAAAAGATTGATGAATCCGGGGCCCGCGACTCCGAGTTCCCGAAACCACCCGCCCGTGTCCTGTTCGCGAATCGCGGACAGCAGTTCGTTCGCGACTTCGCGAGGGTTTTTCTTGAGTTGACGGGCAAGCTGCATGGCGACGTTGGTGGAATAATCGCCATGGTCTTCCTGCCGGGGAAATTCGAGGAGAACCGGAACGCCCTCTTCGATTCCCCATTCATCGAGTTTCTTGCGGACGGCTGAACGTACCAGCGTCCCGGTCATCAGACGGACGTCCAAATCAGGCCCCGAATGCTAATTTATTTAATAAAGTAGACAGTTTATCTCCTGCGACCTGAGAGCGTCAACGGCAAATCGCCCTCCCCTCAGGCGTGAAGGGTCGCCCTGTCCCGTCCACCGGCTTTCGACTGGTAAAGTGCCTCGTCGGATCGCTTGAGCAGCTCCTCCCCGCAAACCCCATGTTGCGGGTAGCAAGCCACGCCCATCGAAGCCGTGACGGAAATCTCCTTGCCGGAGAAATTGTATTTTACGTTCCGGATCAGCGACCGGAGCCGTTCCGCGGCCTGCATCGCCTTCGCGGGATCGACGTCCTCCAGATAGAGAATGAATTCCTCTCCCCCGTATCTTCCCGCGAAATCCCCTTTTCGAACCGTCCGGGCGATGACGCCGGCGATCGTTCGAATGACCTCGTCCCCTGCGGGATGACCGTACCCGTCGTTAATCCGCTTGAAGTGGTCGACATCGAGCATGATGACGGCACAAGGCCGCCGCTGGTCCAGCCGTGAAAGCACCTTTTCGAGCGTCGAGCAAAAGGTCTTCCGGTTCAACAAACCGGTGAGTCCGTCTTTCTGGGCTTCGTCCGCGAGGTGCTCGACTTCCTCGGCATGGGAAATCCCCATTCGCATGACGTTCAGGAACTGTTCTCCCCGCCGGGCGTCCCGGTCGCCGAAAACATCTTCTCCCGCCCTGGACAGGCATGCCATGACCCCTGTGAAGCCATCGGGCAGCGTAACGGGAAACAGGATGGTGCCACCGTCTTCGGATTCGGACCATTTGGGCGGCAACGGCTGGAGCCCGCTTCCCGCCTTGACGGATCGGAACTTCCCTTCCCGTGCGACCCACCCGACAAAGCTGTCTTCAAGCGGTTCCCACGCCTCGGGGCTGTCGAACGATCCGTCTTCTCTGGCTTCCCAGGCGATTTTTCCCCTGACGCCCTCCCGGTCGACCTGGATCATCAGGACACGCCTTGCATCGAGATGGTTACGGACCGCTTCCGCCGTGATCCGGTAAAGTTCCACCCGGCGGGACTGCTCGCCGGCCGATCCTTCCATGGAATGCTCCGCCACGGCGGCGATCTGCCCGACCAGCCGATAGATGCAGTCCGCCCGTTCGACCTCCCAATAGAGGCTCTCGATCCTTTTTTTCAGTTCGAGTTCCCTGCCGATGAAGAATGCTCCCTGCTCCAGCATCTGTACCGTCTGCTCGTCCGTCGACGTCTCGTCCGACCGGACCGCGCCCAGGATTCCCGAGATGCCGGAATCGGTCGGGACGGGTACCAGGGCGAAGCCGTTGCGAGTTTCGCCCGGGGCAGAACGAACGGTCCTGCGGTTGGACAACAGGCGCCCGGCCAGCGGCCGCATGGATTCCGGCAACGGAGCGCCGAGGGACAGCCCGCTGCCGGGAGGTTGCGATTCCACGATCCGCAGAGGATCGCCCTGGGCGAAAAACAGCAGGTCGTTTGCGCCAAGAGGAAGGATTCCTTCGATGACGCGGCGTATTCCTTCGATCGGGTCCGCGAACTTCCTAAGGTGGTCAAGCCTGTCCGTCGGTGAGGGCTCGTCGATGGCGGGAGGTTTCGGGTGAAAATCACTGGCGGGCGCCACGTCCATCCCCCACGCGCCCCGCGAGGTCCGGCGTCTATTTTCAATGCGGAGAAATCCCTGGGGCCAGGGAATCCAGCGGCTGAGGAAAAACCCGAAGGAAAGAAACATCAGCGCGTTGGCTGCGATTCCGGCCAGATCCTGTGAAATCGGCACGGACCGGAAAAGGAGAATCCATGCCGACATGATCGCGGAGGCGACGAAACAGTCGGAAACAGGCAGGAACCAGGCGAAGAGCATGAAGAGCGGCGCTTCGATTATCCGGGTCCCGGCAATGAACGGGTAAAGCGCGTGGAGTTCGAGGAGTCCCGCGGCAAGCCAAGAAAGGATGACCGGCACATCGGGCAGCGAGTAGATTCGGCGGGACGAAAGCAGCCCGTGCCCGGTCAGGATCGCGGAAACCAGAAAAGGGACCGACGCCCACCAAGGTGCCGCTCCCCTGAAGTTCCACCAGGGAGTGGCCTGGAGAAACAGGAGGGCGACTAGCAGATGCGCGATCGCCCCCCCTTGCTTGAGTTTGTTATGGACGGCCCGGTCCTCGCTGCGTGTCTGCTCTCGGCGGCAATGTTGCCGCGTTGTCGCCGCGCGTGTCGATGACGACCTCGCCGGGATATACGAGCCCCATCTCGCGGGCTCGTTTCTCGATGATGTCCCGGCTGGTACGAAGTTTATGGACCTCGTCCTGGAGCCGGTTCTTTTCTAGCCGGAGCTTTTCGTTTTCGGCCCTGAGCTGCTGTTCCGCCCGGGAGAGTTTCCAGGTGCCGATCACGCCCTGTTCGTGGACCAGCGTGATGACGAGGACGGCGAGCCCGATGAGGAATAGAAGTCCCCTCAAATAGCGACGCAACCGGTTGGTGCTTCTGCCGGTTCCGGTGACCCGTTCGATTTGCTGTCGAATTTCGTGGTTGCCCATGGTGGCCAGTTTAATCGACCTCCTTGCGGGGAAGTACATGAAATTTCCTGGCGTGGACGGCGGCATCCCCCCGATGGCAGGTGCCGCAGATTTCCGCGATGAAATTGTCGGACGAATCCCTCAGGTAGGCGCCGGAGAGGCGTTCCTTCTTCCCCGGCGCGACGGCGACCCCCGCATGCGGGTCGTGGCAGGTCAGGCAGCCGATGCGGCCGCTGAGGCCCGGCTTTCCGTTGTCGTCGAACAGCGGGAATAGCGCCTTTCCTTCTTCCTCGAATCGCCCGACCATCGTGATGCTGGATTCGAGCGTGACGTTGCCGCCGTAGTTGGTTGGAACCTTTTTCTTTCGTGTCGGGTGTTCTATCAGAGCCGGAAGCGGTGCGAGCCCGCCTTCCTGGTGGCATCGCAGGCAGGGACGGTTGGGCGGGAATATTTCCTCGAACGCGCGCCGCTTGATCGCTGGCACCTCAGGTTCCTTGTGAACGGGGTGACAGCTTCCGCAGACTCCGCCATCGAGTTCGCCATGCGGAGTCCCGATCAGGCGGTCGGTCTTCGGGTGGCACGCAACGCACAACGCCTCCGTCGCCTTCGCCTCGGATTCGCCCCGGGGGTGGATCCTGTGGCAGACGGTGCACCCCTTCCCTTTTTCGAGATGGCGCGCTGCGGTCCCTTTTTCCTTGCCCTCGTGGCAACCGGGGCAGCCGGCGTTGCTCTTGACATCCCCATGGGGGGGATGACACGAGGCGCAATCGGCCTTGGCGTGCGAGGCGATCGTCTTGTGGCAGGGGAGGCAATCTCCGTTTCGAGTCAGTGTTGTCTCGGTCTGCTCCGCCGGCCGCCGGAGAAGTTTGCCGGTGCCCAACCCGACGGGGACGAAACCCGTACCGTGGACATCGTGGCAGGATGTGCAAACGAGCATGCCGGCGACACCGCCGTTCTTCGCGTTCGAGAGGGGATAGATGTCCGGGAGCGGACGTCCCACCAGCACATTGAGAGGATGCCCCCCCTTGGACACGGATGAGGCGAGGCCCTTGTCCTTGTGGCATGACCGGCAGACCCCCTCGCCAGGTTCGGCGGAGGAAGGGTCCGGAGTGACTCCGAGCATCCAGGGGGAGGTGCCGCCGTGCGGAACGTGGCAGGGTTCGCAGAACCCCTCTCCGGCTACCCCGCGAAGATCGTGCGGCGTCAGCGCGACGTTTTCCCTTTCGGGATGGCAGGCGGTGCAAAGGAAGCCGGACGGGCGGTAATTTTTCCGGAGCCGATTCGGGAATTCGGTCGTGCCGTGGGGCTGGTGGCACGTCGGGCACGAAATCGTCCCGATCCGGACGGAACGACCACGGGAATCGAATGCGGGCATTTCGGGGGGTCGACGGGTAGACCGGTCGGCTTCGCCCTCGGGATGCATCGATACCCGCGGGTGGCATTCGGAGCACAGTTTCTTCCAGGGATCGTCGGTCGTGTCGCTCCGGCCGTGGACCGGGTGGCAAATCCCGCAACCCGAATCCTTCTTTGCGCTGCCGGTGTGCGACTTTCCCCGTTTTTCCTCGTGGCAGGGATTGCAGATCGCGTTTTCCCCGGCAGCGCCGACGATCAGGGCGGAGCCCGGCAAGGCGTTGTGGACCGAGTGGCATGTCCTGCAAACGATCTCGCCCTTGGGACCGAGCACGAGCCGTTTCCCTTTGCCCGCGACGGACTCGAGGCGCTTCTTTTCAATCCTTTCGAAAACGGGATGAGAGAGGACGATCCCCCGGATTTCGCTGATAGTGTTCTGCTGGTCGTGACACTCGAAACAGGAATACGCCTTCGCGGACAGCAGCAGCGGAGTTCCGGGCGAGGCCTTGTGGATCGCGTGACAACGGAAACAGAGGTCCTGTTTTTCGCCGACCTTCGTGACGTGCATGCCTTTATCACGGGCCTGCTTCGCCGTTTCGGCCTTGTATGCGGGATGGCAACGCGCGCAGAGGATCTCGGGGCGGATCTCCCGCCCGCGCAACGCCCTGCCCCCTTCGCCGATACGCGTGTGGAATACGTGACAGGAAAGGCAGTCGCCGACGGCCGGATGGGACGGCTTTCCCGCTACCGCCTTGAGTGCCGGATGGCAGCCGGCACAGAGCGCCGCGCCTCCCGTTGCGGGACTTCCGGGCTTTGGATGGACGGGATGACACGATACGCATTCGGGAAATGGATGCCCCGCACCGGTTTCCGACGATGCAAGCGCGGTGGGGTGTCCCCCTTTGCCCGCGGCGTCTCGCAGAGGGTGGCACCGGAAACAGAGCGTTTCGCGACTTTCCCGGAGCAGCGACCGGCCAACGCCGCCGTGCGCCCGGTGGCATTCCTTGCAGCCGCCCTCCGGAAATTCTCCCTTATGAATTCCTCCCTGCCTGGCGGCCTGGTTCGGGTGGCATCCGACGCACTGGCCCTCGGAATTCCGCCGGATCGACACGCCGGTCCCCGCCAGGAGAGACCACCCGCCGCCTTTCGTATGGGGGGAATGGCATCGGGAACAGCGCTTCGCATCTCCCTTTTCGCTTCCGCCGGCCGCTGGGTGCTGGGCGCCCCGCCAGATCGCCGCCCGGGAATCGGACACGACACCGTTATGGCAACTGGAACAGACTCGCTCTTCCCCGAAATCCCGGACACGGCTGGCCGGGACGAATCGACCGTCGAAAAAGACGCTTTGCCGTATATGGCAAAGGGAGCACTTTTCCTGGTCGTACACATCGGCGGCAATCGCCGGACGCACCTCCGCCGAATGAATTGCGGCGGAAGCCAGCAACAGCGATATCGCGATCAGCCGGAAAAACCGCAAGTCCTTTATCCCGCGATTTCCCGCTTGAACAGGATGAAGGCCCCCCGCACCTCGCCGGTCGGCAACGTGAAAGGAACAGAGCCGACCATTTCCCAGCCCTCTTGCCCGGCGCGGTTCAGCTTGTCCATTTCGATCCCGGTTTTAGGCAATCCGCCGAATATCTCGGGACGCTTTACGAATATTTGTCCGTATTCCCATTTCTTCGCTTCCATCGTCACCCTCTTTTTCGAAGAGTCTTATTTTATGGACATGGCGAGAGTGCCTTCCCGCTGATCCGCGATCCAGACGCCTTCCGTACCTTCCGCCAGGCCGGCCGGGTCTCCGAAAACGACCGGCTTGCCGTCGGTGGAAACAGCCCGAACGAAATCTCCTTTTTCGTCGAACATCTGCACCAGTCCGGTGTAGCTGTCACCGACCCAGATTCGGCCCCGGCTGTCGAGCGCAAGTCCCGTCGGCCTGAAAATCTTTCCCTCGCCCGCGCCAAACCGCTTGAGAGTCCCGAGGTATTGACCGAAGGCGGAAAACCACTGAACCCTCGCGTTCATCACGTCGGTGACGTAGATGCGCCCGCTCGGGTCCGCGGCGATGCGAAAGGGGGTATCGAATTCTCCGGCATGATCGCCCTTCCTGCCCCAGCCCTCCTGGCCGCCCCCCTTGCGCTTGAAAGAGACGACGCGATTGTTCCGGTTATCCACGGCGAAAATCGAATCGCCGTAGGAACAGACACCCGTCAGCCTTGCCCCCTTGCCCGCGGAATATTCCCGGCGCAGTTTCCCGGAGATATCGACTTCAAGCACGCGGCCGCCATCGCCGTCGGCGACCAGGAGCATCCCGTCGGAGGTGACGCCGATTCCCATCGGGTCCTTCCAGCTGCCCCGTCCCTGGATCTCGCGGATGAATTCCCCTTTCGGCGAATAGATCGCGATCGATCTTGATCCGCTGTCGAGGAGAAAGACGACGCCGCGCCGGTCGATCGCCACGTCGGATGGAAAGCCGAACGTGCGGGGACCTGCCTTGTGCAGCGATATTCCGCCGGACTTGCGCCCTTCGACGGCGGGCGCTGGAGAAGTCGCACCAACCAGAAGAAGGAAGCACAATAGGGCCGGTCCGGTGCGGCGGATCAAGGGTTCCACTTCCTGGCACCCCCTTCGTGCATGCGAAGGGCGATCGGATCGGCGAAGTTGGAAGGAAGCGACGGCACCCCGCGCTCCTTGAAGGACTTGGCTGCGGACTCGGAATGACATCGCCTGCAACCGGCGGGCGGCCCCAGGGAGGGGTGGCCTTTCGAACCGCCCGGAGTCGTCCTGCCTTTGTACCCGAGATGGAGATGACCTTTTCCTGATTGTCGGCCTTCGAACCGGTCCATTCCGTCCGGCGCGTGGCAGACGAGGCAATCGACATAGGTAGAGTGCATGTTCCGGAAAGCCGCAAGGTTTGCCTCACGCTTGTGCGCTGCTCCGTCATGACATCCCGGGCCGATGCATTCGCCTTCCCCTGATGGCGTTCGGGGCGTTTTCCCGATGTGGTAATAGCGGCCTTCGTCCTCGCCCGATGCGAGTGTCCTGTTCGGAGGCATGGGAACCACCCCTTTCGCAAGCCACACGAAAACGAGTACCGCTGCGCAAATCACCAACCAGCCCTGGATGCGCCTCAAAGTTCTCCTCCGACGGACGGTTTCCCGATTCCGTCCAGAAGTTCCCGTGCCTTGTCGGCCATCGGGTTGAAGGGGTCTGTTTCGAGGAACATCCTGAACTGCTCGGCGGCGAGTTCGGGTCTCCCCTGCCTCATTTTCGAAACGCCGAGATTGAAGCGCGCCTGGGAATATTGCGGGTAAAGACGAAGAGCTTCTTCGAATACCGCGTTGGCCTCGTCAAACCGTGATTCACGGGTCAGCCGGTTTCCTTCGTCGAGCAGTTCGCGAACCTGCATGGTTTCAAGTTCGGTGTCGGCCTGCGACTCGAGGGGGACGGGTACGAGAACCGCCGAATCCACCAGCGCCCGTATCCAGCCCGAGCGTGCCTCGACAGCCGCGAGGGGAACGGTTCCGGTGAAAATCGAATACCTGAACCCCGGAGGCGCGTTGAAGAAGCGGGCGGCGACGTGACACCCGATCACATGAAGGACCCAGCCCCCGCCTGCCGCCGCGTGCAGGATCCGGAGCCAAGTGAATTCCCTCGGGCCGGGGACACCGAATTTTCCGGGCCAATGAAGGACCAACCCGCTCGTCACGACGAGAAGACTCCAGCCGAGTATGAGGAAATAGTCCCGCTTTTCGGGAACCGAGTATTTACCGACGGGCGCATCGCCTTCGGGCGAGTGCATCCTTTCCCCGAACGGCAGGAAGGCGATTTGTTCGATCGCGACATCGTGACGCACGCCGATGAGGAGGAGGGAAAAAAGATGAAGGGAGAACATGAGCGCGGCTGCCAGTCCGATGACACCGTGCATGCCGCCCCACCTCGCCGGAAAAAGGGCGGAAAAGATCAACAGGAGCGAAATCAGGATCGCGGAAACGTGCTGGAGGATCTGCTGAAGCGTGAAGCGCTTGACGGCCGCCGGGGGATTGATCCAGTTCATCGGTCGCCTTCCTTGCGGCCGGGGCGATTTCCGCACATAAACAGCCCCGGAAGAATTCCGAGCACGGAGGCAAGCCCGAATACGAGGAAGGCGGCCGTCCGTCCCGGCCGTTCGGATGCCCCCCCCTTCGAATGAACGGCGAGCGCTTTCATCTTGGCGGTTACCTCTTCGTGGCAGCCCGGCTTCTTGCAGACGGCTCCCGTTTCCACGCGGCCACCCGGGGGGAGCGAAGGATGCGACAGATGGCAGCCCGTACATCCGCCTCCGGGAGAGGTCGCCCAAAGACGGGCATGAACCCCTTCCGACACCGATAGCGCCTGCCCCGGGTGACAGCCCTTGCAGCGCGCAGAGGCGGGAAAGGCGGAGGAAGGCGGATCGGCGTCCTTGTGGCAAAGCATGCATGGGGACGAAGGCATCGCGATTTGCCTGTGGGATTCGCTCATCCCGGAAAAAGCCGCCCGGCGATGACTTTCGGGAACGACGGCCGCCCCGGCGGCGTGGCACTCGTCGATGCAGCGGGAAGGCCCCGGAGGAACAGCGTGCGGCGCCATCTTTGCGTCCGGATGGCAATCGGAGCAATAGAGGCCGCCGTGAAGCATTCCGGCCTTGTCGGTAACCCGAAGGTCGGCCACTCCGGACCCGGCCTTCGCGATCTCGAGGCGGTGGCAGAAAAGGCAGCCCTCCTGGTCGCCCGCCCCGGCGGCCGATACGAGGCCGAGAAGCATCAGAGCCAGGAGAATCGCTGTTCGCCTATTCAACATAGAACCTCACGTCGACGTGAATTTCCGCTTCCTTGGGATCGAAAGTCCATTTGCCCACCTCCCGCCGGACCTGTTCGAGGAACTGTCGCTCCATGGTTCCATTCGTTTCGGGACGAAGCACTTCCGTGTTCACCGGGATTCCCTCGGAGTTTATCTTGATCTTCAGGTAAACGTTCCACCAGCCGGACATGGCGTTGCTGCTCTTGAATTTAAGATTCGGATACTGGATCGGCCCGTGATTCCTCTCGATGCTGGTCGAAGGGTAGCTGGTCACGACAAGTTTCACGCGAGGATCCATGAACAAGGCCCCGTTTCCGCCCCTTCCGGTTCCAGACTTCCCGGTTCCGGAGCCCCCTGCGCCACGTCCCGCTCCCGGTCCGCCGGCTCCCGCCCCCGCCCCTGCTCCCCATCCTTCACCCGCATCCCCGGCACCGGCACCGGTTGCGTTTCCGGTGCCCTTCCAGCCCTGCCGACTCTTGAGAGCGCTATCCTTTGCCCACCCTTGCACATTGGAGGATTTGATGCTGGCCAGGTATTTCCCGAATTCGGTCTGCGGCGGCGATCCGTCCTGCGCACGGGACGCCGCGGATTTGGCTCCTCCGGCCCCTCCCCCGCCCTCGACGTTTGCAGCCCCCGTTCCCCTGGCCCCTCCCGACTGGGAATTGGCGATCGGACTTTCGCCGTTCGCGGTCTTGCTCCCCATCACGGAATAGCTCTTTTCCTGCGAGACCTGGGGCTGTTCCGGAGCCGTCGGGATCGCCGGCTTGGGCTTGGGTTGCATTTTCGATATTTCCGTGGGACTGGATGCCGAGAGTGGCGGCGCCGGCCTTTCGATAAATGCCTTTACGCGAAGGCCGCGCTGGGTCGTCACGACTTCCTTTTCCCGTGGCGCGCCGGCCGGGATCAGGAAAAGCGCGGAATGGACCAGTACGGCGATCCCGAGGTAGAGGACGGGTTCCAGGACGGAACGCAGGCGGCGGCCGGGCAAGGGAATTACTGACCTCCCCCCTTCTCGATCACCGGAAGGGAAAGGTCGCTTATTCCGACTTCCAGCAGGCGATCCATGACGGTGGCGATCGACTGGTAGCGCGTATCGCGGTCGGATTTCAGGATGACGTTGGTGCCGCCGATCTTCTGGCGCTCCTTGACCTTAGCGCCGATCTGATCAATCGCCACCTCGGCGCCATCGACGAATACCTTGCCGTCCCGGTTCACGAGAACGCTGACGCCCTTGTTCGAGATCCGCCCGCTGCCGGAGGCGGTTTCGGGCAGCTTGACCCCCATCCCCTTGTCGTAGCTAAGAACCGTTGAAACCATGAAGAAGACGATCAGGAGGAAGAGCACGTCGACCAGGTTGACGATCGGGATGCCTTCGTCATCTTTGGGAACGGTGCTCTTAAACTTCAAGGTAGTCGCCCCCTATCGTGTCGAGCCGCTGGGAGCGCTCGGCGACGTTTTCCTCAAGGTCGCCGAGGCCGTCGAGGAACTTGATGGAGCTTTTCTGCATGTCGAGCATGAACCTGTTGACACGGTCGAGGAAGTAGAACGAGAGGAAGTACGCCGGGATGGCGACGACCAGGCCGGATGCGGTGGCGATCAGCGCCTCGGAGATGCCTGTCGCGACGCTTGCGGGGTTGCCGCCCCCGGCCGTGGCGCCGATCGCGCGGAAAGAGGCGATCATGCCGGTAACGGTCCCGAAAAGGCCGATCAGGGGAGCGATCTTCGAAATGGTCTGGAGAATGAGAATGCCTTTTTCGAGCTGAGCGACTTCGAGCGCGCCCGCATCCTCTATCGACCGGATGACCTCGGCCCGTCCGCGCCGCTGGTTCTTGAGCCCCGCCTTGATGATCGTCGCAACAGGTCCCGACGTGGATTCGCAGTGCTTGTACGCCTCATCGAGCGAATTGCGCTCGAGGAAGCCGTTGATGACGCCCATGAAGGAACCCGCATCCATCCGGGCCTTGCGCAGGTAGATGATGCGTTCGATGCCGATCGCCATGGTCAGGATCGACAACAGAACCATCGGGTACATCACGAATCCGCCTGCCCTGAATATCTCGACCATCAAATCCTCCCGGTTTTATAAGTCAATTCGTGGTTAGAACCGTCCGTGACATGGGGCGCAAACCTCGCGGAAATCGGGCACGCGCCACTTGGACCCCGCGCCGACCCCCCCCTCGCCCTTGAGAACACCCTTCGCGTGCGGATTGTGGCACGTGCTGCAGAGGACCATGTTGCCGTCGCCCAACGGAAGAGAAAGCTGGTGCCGCTGTTCGTAAGCGACTTTCCGGGCGAGTTTTTCGCCGTTCATCGCGACGTTGTGATCCCTGTCGGGATGTGGACGGTCGGCATGGCAATTCGAACAGATTCCGATTTCGTCCCCCATCATCTCGAAATTGGCGGGCGCATTCGGCTTCGCGAGGTTGGGGTCGGTCTTGTGGCAGAAGCGGCAGGATTCTACGCGAATTCGCCCGAAAGGATCGATCTGCCGATGTGGATTGGTCAGCTGGTCCTTGTCCTCGAGGTGGCATCGGTAGCAAAACTGGTCCTTGACCGCGTAAGGTCCGCCCCGGAGGAACTTGGGATTGGCCGGGTCGGGCTTTCGGTGGGAAACCTCATCGTGACATGTTGCGCAACTGAGTTTCCCCCCCTGGTCGAGGGGATACCCCAGGTAGTCCATGCGCCACGTGCTCTCGGAGGAAGAGGTCACCCCGACGACGTGAGGCGGCCTCGAAACGCCTTCCAGGCCGTGGCAGCCGTTGCACAGCTTGTTGATATCGCGCCCCCCGCCCAAGGGAACCTCGGCCCCTTCCTTGATCTTGCCAGGGTGGCAGGCGAAGCAAAGAAAGCGGTTGCCGTGGGGGTTGGGAACTTTTCCCTCATACAGAATCTTTGCGTAACTGTCCCGCATGCCGAAAGTGGAATCGTGAAGCTTGTGACAGGTCGTGCAAAGGATCTTCCCGTCGCGCCCAGGCAGTTTTCCCGCCGTTATGGCGGCGCCAATCTTCTTTTCCTGTTCTCCCTCGGGCATGTGGTGGACATCCAGACCCGGGTGGCACAGGCGGCAGAGCTCGGGAATTTCCATGATGAATTTCGCGGTCTGGGCCGTCGGATTGTCGAAGTGGCAAAAACTGCAGGCGAGAGCCTCGTGGGAATTGTATTTGTTCGCAGGGGCCGATTTCGCAGGGGCTGCGGAATCCGCCTGCGAGGCCCCTTTGACCTCGGAGCCCTCGACGAGGACGGTCGGCTGCTTCCCTTTGTAGATCAGCAGCCAGAATTCGAACTTTTCCTTCGGGTGGCAGGCAAGGCAGGCCTCGTTGAGGATGGCATGGGGCTGCTCGTAGGAACGGATGATCTTGGTGTTTTTGAGATCCTTGATGACGGTTTCGGCGGCGGGTCCGGCCGCTGAGGCACCAACCGACTCAAGGAGGAACAATAAAAGCAGGAGGAAAATCTGCACCGCGCTCAGGAAGTCCTTTCAGATGATGGTCAGAAATTGACGCCGGAAGAACTGGAGGTAGAACCGCCGTTTCCGCCGCCTCCCCCGCCGCTCAAGGCGACAGCGGTCCCGGCCACCAGCAACCCCATGGCCGACAGGAACCACCAACTATAATACCACGGCCTCCGGGTCGAAACGACCTCGGCGGACCTGAGAGGCCACCCCGATTCGGCCAGCATGGCGGTCGTCTTTGCCGCGATTGATGAAACGCCTTCGGGGCCTTCCTGGAAAGGGATGGATCCAAGCAATCGCGGGGAGGGAGAAGACGCCGAGGCTGCCAGAACCCGGAGTTCCCCGCTGCCATCCCGCTTGTCGAACATCAGGAAGGCGACCCGTGCGGCACCCGATTCTTTCGCCATCTCGGAAACGATCGGACCCGCCTCCCGGATTTCAGGGGCGGTACTCGCGAGAAACCCCGCGAGCCGCGCTTCGCGATCACCCGCAAGGATCAACTCGATTCGTTCCGAATCCCCTGGAAGCCATTGCCGGTTCGAGGTGTACGGCTGGAATCCGGGGTGTTCCAGGCGGAGACGGACGGGCCGTGCCGCCACAACCTTCATCCGAAGGGGCGTCATGCCCCGGACGGAATCGTCGACGAGCACGGTCGCCCCAGGCGGTATGGACTCGACGAAAAGCTCTGCTTCCGGAGGGAGGCCGCTTCCGATGTCCGTCCACATCTGTCGGAACTGGGGAGAGTAGAGCCCCGGATCGGGCACGAAATCGGGACGAAGAGATCGGGCTTTTCGAAGAAGACCGGCGGCCGACTCCGGGTTGCCGTCCCACATCGATATGATGCCCAGCTTCAGCAACACATCCGCGAGAATCGGTCGTGTCGCGTCACCCAG
This sequence comes from Deltaproteobacteria bacterium, assembly GCA_025357175.1. Lineage (GTDB taxonomy): Bacteria > Desulfobacterota > Deferrimicrobia > Deferrimicrobiales > Deferrimicrobiaceae > JANXPS01. Next base: position 14,116 of record JANXPS010000272.1, read on the forward strand.
TCGGTATTTCATCAACTCTTTTTCGATTGCCCCGAGCTCGCGCCCGGCTTCCCGGTTTTCCAGGCGGTCCATTTTTCTCGCCGCCCCGGACACACGGGAGGCTATCGCCTTCAACGTGGCGTCGTCGGCTTCCGGAAGAACGGGGTCTCCGACGTTCGGGGTCCTGGACACTGGCGAGATTCTGACGTCCAGTCGCCTCTCGATTTCGGAAGCGATGACGCTAAACCGGCTGCGGGCGGTATCGTCGGAAATGGACCGGTTCGAATATTTCAATAGCAGGACGGCTTCCCCGCCATCGGCGCGGCACAGCGCTGCCGCCCCGGTCCACTCGAACAGGCAGAGAACCGCGAGAAACCCGCAGAGTATCCTACGTGCGCTTGACGAAAATTTCATCCGTGATGTCCCGGTCCACTGCGACGGTCGTCTCGCCAACCTGCAGTACGTACGATGGATTTCTCTGGAGAAGGCGAATCCTGCTCCCGGGGACGATCCCGAGCGAGCTCAGTTTTTCAAGACGCTTTCTGGATTTGGGAGTGATGAATACGATCCGGACGGTGTCGCCGAGTCCCGCATCGGTCAATCGCGTGACCAGCGGGAGGATCTCGGTCCGGATCTTGTCGCAGCATTCGCCCCTGGGAATCGCCTTTCCGTGGGGACAAACCGGGGGGTGCCCCAGGAACGTGCACACGCTTTCCGTCACCGCTTCGGACAGGACGTGCTCGAATTTGCAGGCGCTGTTTTCGATCTGCGAGTCCTCGAGGTCGAACAGGTTGGCCAGCAGGACCTCGGCCAGGCGGTGACGTCGAATGATGCCGCGCGCACGCTCCTCCCCGGTTTTGGTAAGCCTTATTTCATCCGATGCCAGGTCGACGAAGCCCCCCGATTCCAGTTCGTCGAGAAGCGACTCGGGGCTTTCCTCTTCCGTGCTGCGAAGTAGCGCTTCCCGCGTGGGGCGTCCACCTTCGCGCAGCGACCAGATCAGTTCCAGGATTTCGTCCTGCCCGTATTCGGTCATCGAACGCTCCCCTTCGAAAATATCGACTTAAGAAAATTGATTACGCGTGACTCGGGTATGGGAAACGAGTAATGGCAGTTCGGACAGCAAAGAAGCGAACAGTTTTTCCCCATCGGACATCCTGTCTGGCAAGCTCTTGATGTTGGATCGATTTCGTGTTGGCAAAGTGGACACTTTATCTTTTCCATGGCTATTCGCCTACAGGGCAATTCCGAGGTGCCGGATCGCGAAATTGAGCACGGCGCCCACGAGGATCGCGAAAGGAAATATGAAGAGCGCCATTCCTATGGCGACCTTCAACCCGTGCTCCTTGATGATGACCAGGAAGTTGGCGAGACACGGGATGAACAGGGTCATCGTAACGAGGCTTACGAGCACCTGGACGTGGGTCAGCATCCCGCCCTGCGCCATTCGATAAAGCCCGGCGGCCCCGTAATCGCGCCGCAGAAACCCGATCAGGAATACGCCTGCGGTTTTCGGAGGCAGGTCGAGCAACCGGACGATCAGCGGTTGCGAAACGCGCTCGATGACGGCGAGAGCCCCGGTGCGGTCCGCGACGAACAACAGGACGGTTCCCACGACGAATAGCGGCACGGCTTCCCTCAGGTACCACTCGATGCGCGCCATCGTCTTCACGATCAGGTTCCCGATCTGTGGGAAGCGGATCGGGGGAATTTCCATGATGAAATCGGATGAATCGCCCGGGAGCACCTTCGACGCCAGGAAGCCTACCAGGACGATTGTGCCGACGACGATCGCAAACCATATGACAGAGGCCGTCAACCCGACGCCGCCGAGCATCCCGAGGATCACCCCCAACTGCGCAGAGCACGGAATCCCCAGCGCAAGCAGCAGCGTTACGATCAGCCGTTCCTTCCGCGTTTCGAGAATCCGGGCGGTCAGCGTCGCCATGGTATCGCATCCCAGGCCGAGGACCAGGGGAAGCACGGCCTTCCCGTTGCAGCCGATCCGCTTGAAAATTCGATCGACCATCACCGCCAGGCGTGGAAGATATCCCGAATCCTCGAGCACCCCGAAGAAGAAGAAGAAGGTTCCGACAATCGGGAGCACGATCGCGACCGCATAGGAAAGCGCCATCGAAATGACCCCGTAATCGCCGATCAGAAAATCCCGGACGATCTCCCAGGGAATAATCGCGTCAGCGACGCGCTTCACCGCGGGAATCAGCGCATCTCCGAAAAGCCGGTTCTGGAGCAGGTCGACCAGAGTCCCCGCACCGAACGCCCCGACAAAACCATATGCGATCAGAAGAACCGCCAGCAGGACCGGCACTCCATAAACGGGGTCCATCGCCCAGCGTCCGAACCTTTGCGCCATTCCGTTGGAAGGGGGACCGCTCGCCTCGATCCCCATCCGGACAAGGAGTCGTTCGGTCCACTGGATCCGCTTCTGGTTTACGTGGTAGGCGATGTTTTCACCCATGCGGGCGACGAGGCCGTTCCGGACATCGTTCATCTCGCGAATCCGGTTTTCGGAAATGGCGGTGGCAAGCCATGCCGAGAGGGAGTCGTCGCCGGAGAGCAGCATCAGCGCGATCGCGCGCTGCCCGATCGGCGAGTCGTCGGGAATGAGCTTTTCCATTTCCGAAACGGCGCATTCGACCAATTCGCCGTAATCGATGCGTACGCAGGCCGGGCGTGCTTCCGGAAGAAGCGAAAGCATCCGGTCTGTTCCCTTTCCGCGTACCGCGACGGTACCAAGGACGGGGACTCCGATTTCCTCGCTCAATTTTTCTATTTTCGGCATGACGCCGCGCTCGCGCGCCTCGTCGACCATATTGACAACGACAACGATCGGCAGACCCATTTCGGAGAGTTGGGCAGTGATCATGAGCGAACGACGCAGATTCTTGGCGTCGCACACCTGCAGGACGGCTGACCCGGGCTCGCTCATCAGGATATCGCGGGTCACGCGCTCATCCTCGGACATCGGATGAAGCGAATACACGCCCGGCGTATCGATGACCTCGATCAGGCGACCTCGATCACGCACCTCACCTCGCGTGATCTCGACGGTCGTCCCGGGATAGTTGGATACGTTGACGTAGCGCCCGGTCAAACGGCCGAAAATAACGCTTTTCCCGACGTTCGGATTGCCGACAAGGATGACTTTTTCGACGAATTCCGGGGCGACCTGCGACAGGTTGGTCATACCGACATCTCCGGAACATCTCTTTCGCTGTCACATTTTCGGCAGTAGCCGTAGATGTCCAGACGATGCGTCAGAGGCCGGAATTCATGTTTGTGGGCGACTTCCGACTGGAGTTCCTCGATCCTGGAATCGATGAATTCAGTGACGACCCCGCATGACTTGCATACCAGGTGATCATGATGCGAAGACATGTTGCTTTCATAACGAGTGACACCCTCGCCGAAATCGACCTCGTTGACGTATCCCAACCGCAAAAGCAACTTCATGGTCCGGTACACGGTCACGCTTCCGACAGCCGGAGAGCGCTTCTTGACAAGGCGCGTCAACTCTTCGACTGATACGTGCCGTCCGCATCGAAAAAACTGGGCGATGACCGCGGAGCGACTTCTGCTCCGTTTCCCGCCTGAGGCGAGAATCTGACTTTCAACCTTTTCCAGGAGTAATTGCAACTGAAAGCACCGCCGACTTGATCATGAAATTCATTTTCATGATAGCCGTTCGAACCGGATGCGTCAACGACAAATTCGCGGTTAATCGGGTCGGGGCTGCGAGATAAAAAAAGGGCGGCCCGAATGGACCGCCCTTTGAATTTCAATTTCTGACGCCCGAAGTTTGAGGGACGATCATCCGCCCCGCTTGATCGATTCAGCGCCCGGCTTCTTCCGGGCAACCTTCGAGGCACCTGTATCCCTGGATGCCGCGGGCTTGGATGCGGTCTTCCGGGGAGCGGCCTTGGCTGTCTTCGCAGCGGTCTTGGGAGCCGCAACTTTCTTGCCCTTGGTGGGTGCCGCCTCTTTTTCCTCGGAAGGAAGATACTCGATAATGGCCATTTCGGCGCCATCACCGACCCGGAATCCGGTACGAATGATCCGGGTGTACCCCCCTGCCCGCTCGTTGAACCGGCTCGCGAGACCGGAGAACAGCTTGTCGGTCGTCGCCTTGTCGCTCAGCATCGTAAAGACCTGACGCCTCGCATGAAGCGTGTCTTTCTTGCCGAGCGTGATGAGGCGGTCTGCGAGACGACGCAGTTCCTTGGCCTTCGGAACGGTGGTCTCGATCCTTTCGGATATGACCAGCGCATTCATGAGGTTTTTTAACAGCGCTTTCCGATGGGACGGATTGCGGCCTAACTTCCTGTGGTCGACAGCGTGACGCATGAGCTATCCTCTTTGATTTTAAGTGTTTATTCTTCTTCGCGTGGAGGGCTGTATTTGTCGGGCGAGAAGGCGTCGACTTTCATGCCGAGCGACAATCCCATGCTGACCAGCACATCCTTGATCTCGTTCAGGCTCTTCTTGCCGAAATTCTTGGTCTTTAGCATTTCGGATTCGGAGCGCTGAACGAGTTCGCCGATATACTTGATCTCGGCGTTCTTCAGGCAATTGTACGCACGAACGGAAAGTTCGAGCTCTTCAACCGGCTTGTACAGATTTTCGTTTCCGTCGCCCTCCTCGAGGACGGCGGGCTCATCCATCATGTCGGCTTCTTCGTCGAAGTTGATGAAGACGGTCAGCTGTTCCTTCAGGATCTTGGCTGCGTAGGCAACAGCGTCGGCCGGCAGCATGGAACCATCTGTCCAGACTTCGAGCGTCAGCTTGTCATAGTCCGTCTGCTGACCGACCCGGGCATTGGTGACGGCGAAGTTGACCTTCTTGATCGGAGAAAAGATCGCGTCGATCGGAATGGTGCCGATCGGGGCGCCCTCGTCGAGGTTTCGCTCGGCCGAAACGTACCCCTTGCCCATTCGAACGGTCATTTCCATTCGAAGCGTGGCGTTGTCGGAAAGCTCGGCGATATAGTGATCGCGGTTGAGAACCTCGACCATCGCATCCATTTTTATGTCCGATGCCTTGATTTTTTTCGGACCCTTCTCTTCGATGACGATCGTGCGCTGCTCGGGAGAGTGCATGCGAAGCCGCACTTCCTTGAGGTTGAGGACGATGTCGGTCACGTCCTCGACCACTCCGGTGATTGCAGAGAATTCGTGCTGCACGCCCTCGATCCGCACCGAAGTTATTGCCCCGCCTTGTAGCGAGGAAAGCAGAACACGGCGAATGGCATTCCCGAGCGTCGTACCGAATCCGCGCTCAAGCGGCTCGGCAACGAACTTGCCGTAATCCGCGGTGGCGCTCCTGGTATCGAAATCTATCCGCCGCGGCTTTATGAGTTGCTTCCAATTTCGCTGGAACATGCTGCTCCCTTCTTTCGGTCCGGAGAATTACTTGGAGTAGAGTTCGACGATCAGCTGTTCCTGGATCGGTTCCCGAACATCGGCGCGCGAAGGGAAAGCCTTGATCACGCCTCGGAAATTTCCCCGATCGAGCTCGACCCAAGCCGGGATCCCCTTGCGGACCACCGCGTCGAGCGCCTCGTTGATACCCACAACCTTTCGGCTCTTCTCCTTCAGTTCGATAACGTCGCCCGGTTTAACGAGGAAGGAAGGAATGTTGACTTTCTTCCCGGCGATCAGGAAATGCCCGTGACGGACCATCTGACGGCTTTCGCGACGGGTCTGAGCGAAACCAAGCTTATAGATGACGCTGTCGAGCCGACGCTCAAGGAGAATGAGCAGGTTGTCGCCCGTCTTCCCCTTCATTTTGTCAGCCTTCTCGAAGTAGTTGCGGAATTGCCTTTCAAGCAAGCCGTAAAGGCGCTTCGCCTTCTGCTTCTCGCGCAGCTGGGTGCCGTAGTCGCTGTGCTTGGGACGGCGCTGTCCATGCTGACCCGGAGGATAGCCGCGGCGCTTGATGGCGCATTTTTCGGTGAAACAACGATCGCCCTTCAGAAACAACTCTATTCCTTCGCGGCGGCAGAGTCTGCATACCGGTCCTATATACCTGGCCAAAGACTATCCTCCTCTTTCCTTTGGTTACTTTTCTTCACACCCGCCGTCGCTTGGGAGGGCGGCAGCCATTGTGCGGGATCGGTGTAACGTCCCGGATGTAATTGATTTTAAGGCCGGCCGCCTGAAGTGTCCGCAGGGCGGCTTCACGACCGGAACCGGGTCCCTTTATGTGAACGGTCACCTGGCTGACGCCGCATTCCATCGCCTTTTTGGCGACTTCTTCCGCGGCCACAGTGGCTGCGAACGGGGTGCTTTTACGGGAGCCCTTGAAGCCCTTCGAACCGGAGCTGCACCACGCAAGAGTATTGCCGTCGGGATCGGTGATCGTGATCAGCGTATTATTGAACGTCGCTCGAATGTGCGCGACGCCCACTGGCACGTGCTTTCTGACCTTCTTCTTGCCTTTTTTCTTCGGCGTTGCCATTACTCCTCCGTGTACCCGCTTGTTAGGCGGACGAATATCATCGGGTTACTTCTTGGTTTCCTTTTTCTTGCCGGCAACAGCGCCCTTGCGGGGCCCCTTCCGGGTGCGTGCGTTGGTGTGCGTACGTTGACCACGGGCGGGAAGTCCCTTCCTGTGTCGAAGGCCGCGGTAGGATCCGAGATCCATCAGCCGCTTGATGTTCATCGATATCTCTTTGCGGAGATCGCCCTCTACGCGATAGGTGGCATCGATGACATCGCGGATGCGCGCGACCTGGTCCTCGGTCAGCGCGCTGGTCCGGGTATCGACGGGAACCCGCGCTTCCTCGAGAATACGCACGGCGGACGTCGGCCCGATCCCGTAAATGTATGTCAGCGCGATGTATATCTTCTTCGTCTTCGGTATGTCGACTCCGGCTATACGTGCCAAACGTTCCTCCTTGCCCTGCTAAGGCGCCTTTTCAGGCTATCCCTGGCGCTGCTTGTGTTTTGGATTTTCGCAAATTACCCGAACGACACCTTTTCTGCGGATGACTTTGCATTTCACGCAGACCTTGCGAACAGACGGCCTGACCTTCATTGTTCGTCCCCTTTATTTGGATCGATATACGATCCGGCCCCGAGACAAGTCATACGGCGTCAATTGAACCGTTACGCGATCCCCGGGAAGGATCTTGATAAAATGCATTCGCATCTTGCCAGAAATATGGGCCAGCACCTTCATCTTGTTTTCCAGTTCGACGCGAAACATCGCGTTCGGAAGCGGTTCGATGACGGTACCTTCCAATTCAATGGCTTCTTCCTTCGCCATTCTCCCACTTTCTCCATTTGAACCGCCCCTTCAAGGGAGGGTCAGAATTTCCGGCCCATCCCCCGTGATGGCGACCATGTGTTCAAAGTGAGCCGACCGTTTCCGGTCTCGGGTTACGACCGTCCAACCGTCTTTCAGAATTTCGACACCCCAGCCGCCCTCGTTCACCATCGGCTCGATCGCCAAGACCATCCCCGCGATGAAACGGGGACCGGTACCCGGAGTACCGAAATTGGGAACCTGCGGCTCTTCATGCAGTCGCCTGCCGATTCCGTGGCCGACAAAATCACGAACGACCGAAAAACCCGCCGATTCGACGACCTCCTGAATCGCGCTGGATAAATCACCCAGGCGATTGCCGACCTTGCATGACCCGATGCCTTTCAAAAGAGAGGCTTCCGTGGTCCGGATCAATCTTTCGTTTGCGCCATCGATCTTTCCGACAGGAAAGGTTCGGGCCGCATCACCGTAGAACCCTTCCGAGATAACGCCGAAATCGATGCTGACGATGTCGCCTTCCTGCAATATTCGCTTTCGGGAAGGGATCCCGTGTACGACTTCATCGTTCACCGAGGTGCACAGGTTGGC
>JANXPS010000274.1 GCA_025357175.1 Deltaproteobacteria bacterium
CCCGAGGACCTGCCCCGTTTCAAGACGTTGCTTGGCGACGGGACCCAGTGGGGGATCAAATTCTCCTACGTCGAACAGCCGCGTCCCGAGGGGCTCGCGCAGGCCTTCACGCTGGGCGCCGATTTCATCGGTGACGACAACGTCTGCCTGGTCCTGGGAGACAATATATTTTACGGGCAGGGGTTTCAGCAGACGCTTCGCAATGCCGCGTCGGTCGAGAAGGGCGGGGTGGTGTTCGGCTACTGGGTCCAGGACCCCCGGTCTTATGGCGTCGTCGAATTCGACGCCACCGGCAAGGCGATTTCGATCGAGGAGAAACCGCAGCATCCCAGGTCGCACTATGCCGTGCCGGGCCTCTATTTCTTCGATAACCGCGTCGTGAAGATCGCGTCGGCCCTCAAGCCCTCGGCTCGCGGCGAGCTCGAGATCGCAGACGTGATCAAGACATATCTTGATGCGGGGGAATTGCAGGTCGAGATGCTCGGCCGCGGTTTCGCCTGGCTCGACACCGGCACGCACGACTCTCTGCTGGAAGCGTCGATGTTCGTTGAGACGATCGAAAAAAGGCAGGGGCTGAAGATTGCCTGCATCGAGGAAGTGGCCTGGCGGATGGGGTACATCGATTCCGGCCGCCTCCGCGAACTTGCTTCCCCGATGATGAAAAACGGGTACGGCCAGTACATGCTCCAGTTGCTCGACGTTCCCTAGATTGCGTTGTGATGATATTATTGCAGCCTTATGAAACCCCTTCGCATTCTGCTGATCGAAGACGATCTCGCGTCACTCTCGAAAATCGAGGCCGTCCTGGTCGGCGCCCGGTACCAGGTTTCCTCCTGCGCCAGTTTCCAGGTCGCCTCCCGGTTGCTGAAAACCATGAAAGGGAAGGCGATCGTCGTGTGCGCCCTCGAAGTCGACGAGGCGAGCGGCCTTGATTTCCTCGAGCAAGCGCTCAAATCCTACGCATTCCTCCCGGTCATCCTGTTCTCCTCCCGCCCAACCGTCGAAGACGTCACGAAAGCATTGCGGGCCGGCGCGCACGATTACCTCAAGAAACCCGTCTCGGCCGTTTCGCTGCTGGAGTCCGTGGCGCGCGCCAATCATCGTATGAACCTGACGGTCGAGGCCGACGCCCTGGAGAAGGAGAGCCGGAGCCAGCTCGCCGCCATGCGCGCCGAGCTGAAAAGCATCCAGTCCCACTGCGCCTTCAAGGGGTTCATGATCTCGATGGCGGCGCACGATTTTCGTTCGGTCCTGACGGTGCTTGACGGCTATCAGCAGATCATCCTTCAGAACTGCGACAACAGTTGCCACAAGGAAATTCCGCTCAGGATGCGCGAGCAGACGAGCCGCACCATCTTCCGGTTGCAATCGATGGCCAGCATGCTCTTCGATGTCGAGGCGGCCGAGAAGGGCGAGTTGCGAATTCAGGCGGTCCCCTTCGATTATGACGCCCTGCTTCGGGAATGCGCCACGTTCTACCGCCCGTATGCCGCCCAGAAGCGGGTCGATCTCGACGTCGATTCCCGGCTGCCGTCCATGCGCGCCATTGGCGACCCGGCCCGGGTCCTCCAGATATTCGACAACATCCTCTACAACGCGGTGAAGTTCACCCCGGCCGAGGGTGTGGTCCGGATCGGCGGAGGAGCCGTCGAGGCCGGATTCGTGACCGCCACGATCCGTGACACGGGTAGCGGCCTTCCAACGGCGATGATCAAGGAAATTCTCGGCGATGCACCCATGACCACAAAAAAGGACGAACACGCCCGGCTGGGGATGGGGTTGACGATCTGCCGACGCCTGGTCGCCTCCCAGAACGGAAGATTCGGCCTTGTCAGTCAACCGGGGGAAGGCACCACCGTAAGCATTTCCCTGCCCGCTGCCGACTGACATATCGGATAGGGAAAGAGGAGGATCATTTGAACCCGGTGCGATTCTTGATAACCTCTGCGGCTCTCTGCCTCATCGCACTTCCCGCCCTCCCCGCACGCTCTGAAACCCTTTCCGTCAGGCCCTCCGTCGAGGTTTCCGAGCGATACGACTCCAATGTGCTGAACGCTCCGCACGGATCCGAGATTTCCGATGCCGTCACCCGGGCGACACCGAAACTCACGGCCACGCTCTCGATGTTTTCGACGAAAGTATCGCTCGCGGGCGGATTCGATGCCGAGTATTTCGCGCGGCACAACGAACTCGACCGATTCAACATGACCAGCCACTTCGATCTTTCCCCAGAGCAGCCGCTCCGAATCACCCCGCAGTTTTCCTTGCTGCCAGCGGCACGCTACGTTGAGTCCAGGGATGCCGTCCGCCGAAACCAGCTGTCGCAGACGGCCGTCCCCGGTCTCGCCCCGACCGAGACCCAGGTCACCGAACGGACCGGCACGCGCGAATATTCGGGATCGCTGAACGGGACCTACCGGGTTTCACCCAACATCGACTTCGGGCTCGGGGGCGGCGCCGGGCGCAAGAGTTTTTTCAATGCGAGCCCGGCGCTGGTCGGGTCAGACCATTATTCGGCCAACGCGTCGGCCGAGTACAAGATGACCGTCAACATCGCCTCCGGTGTCTACGGGACCGCAAACTACGACAGATTCGACAACAAGAACGACGTCCGCAACTTCACCGCCGGCCTCACTGGAAAATATGTATTCTCGCCTTTTTCCTTGCTTGACGCGCGGGGTGGTGCAACCTGGATCCGTGACGACATGGGGCTTCGGATGATCCGACCGAGCGGAAGTCTCAAGTATGCCCGGAAGTCCCGCGATTTCACCGCGGCACTCAGCGCCTCGGTCGATTACGCCGCAGGCAGTTTCGGCACCGAAACCAGACGCGAGGATGTCTCGCTTCGCTTTTCCGATCGATTTTCAACCGACTGGTCCTGGGAAACATCCGGGGTATGGCAGACCAATCGCTCGCTTACCGCCCCCTTTAACGAGGATCTCATGAGCATTCAGTGCTCTGCGGGCGTTCACTACAGGGTGACGGAATATGCCCGGCTGAAACTGACGGGCGAATATTTCCGACAATGGAATCGCGGAGGGCTCGGAGACGACTTCTATCGTGAGTCCGCGTTGGTCGGCTTCGATGTCGGATCGAATTTCCCGATTTTCTGATTGGTAATTAACGCGTCACATGCTTGACATACGGTTACGAATCCGTGATCATCGCTTTCGTAATTGTTATTCCCGAGTGATTAATTTTAGATAACATATCGACAATAAAAGGAATTACATTTTGGTACGCCCCTTGCGCTTTTTTGGAAGCAAGAACGAAGCAAAGGGGCGGCAAATGACCAGTCTGATGACCGAAACCGGAAAATTCATTGCGATCGTCTCGCTTTTGGTCGGGCTTTGCCTGTCCGGATGCGGCGGCGGGGGAGCGGCGTCTGGCGCTTCGCCAACCGGCAATGGAACGCCCGTCTCCAAAAATTTGAGTTGGTCGCCCCCATCCGCCTATCAGGACAACAGCCCTCTCGATCCCAACCACGACCTGGCCGGCTACAATATCTACATCAAAAGCGTGTCCGCCGGTTTTTCAGATAACGACGTCGAAAGCGCATTCATGGCACCGGCCGACACCTCGGTTGACCTGATTCCCGTTTGCTCCCTCTTGGCCCTTCCGGCCGGCACATACCACGTATCCATTCGCGCCATCGCCAAAAACGGCCTTATGTCCGATTTTTCCCCGTCGGCCACATTCACCTTGTGAACCTCGAATCCGCCATCCTCTCCTGTTTCCGTGCGGGGATTCTTGCCGTACGGGCCGACGGGACGGTCGAGTATCTCAACAAAATCGGTTCCAAGATCCTCGAAGGCAGTCCCATCGAGATCGGGGATAACGTTCACGAGAAGGCAAACGACAATTCTTTTTACCGCCTGTTGAGCGACGCGCTTTCCATGAATTATCTCCCGGCCAGAATCGAAGCCGAATTGCCCGGGAAAGACGGAGACCCGCTGATTCTCGGCTTCACGCTCGCCGAATTGAAAAACGGGGAAGAACTCAACGGGATCTGCGCTTTCTTCAAGGACCTGACGCAAGTCGAGATGGCGCAGGAAAACGAAAACCTGAAGGACCGCCTGATGGTCCTGGGCCAGATGGCCGCGGGACTAGCGCACGAGATCCGGAACCCGATCGCGAGCATCGGGGTTCACTGCAGCATCCTTCGTCCCCATCTGGCCGAGAACGAAAAACTCTCGGCCTCCATTCGCAGCATCGCTTCGGACGTCGCCAGGGTCGAGGCGATCATATCCGAATGTCTCAGTTTCGTTCGCCCGGATGTCCTGGGCCTCCGGGAAATCGGCGTCGACTCGCTGGTCAAGGATATCTGCGTCAAGTTCCAGGAACTGTATCCCGGAATCAACTTTTCCATTTCCGTTCCGGCCACCAAACAGCTGGTGGCCGATATCGATCCCGGCCTTTTCTCCCGCGCCGTGACGAACCTGCTTTCCAATGCCGCCGACGCTTGTCTGGGGAAGGGGAACATCGAGATCGCCCTTTCGAGAACGCACCACTTCACGGACATCATGCGGCTGGACCGCCGGGACAACGGGTTGCTGCCGGGACACGGCGACGTGAGTGAAAAGGAGTACATCCGGATCCGCATCAAGGACGACGGCCCGGGCATGAGCCGCGAACTTCAGGAGCGGATCTTCATCCCGTTCTTCACGACCAAGAAGCAAGGAACCGGGATCGGCTTGCCGCTCACCCAGAAAATCATTCATTCGCACGGCGGCGTCATCGATCTGAAAAGCTCGCCCGGAAAGGGTGCCGAGTTCATCATCCAGATTCCCGTGAGGCAAAAACATGTCTGAACGCATTCTGGTCGTCGAGGACAATGAATCCTTGCGTCTGGGCATACGCCTGGCGTTCGAGGACTCCGGGTTTTCCGTGCTCGAAGCGGCCACGGGCGAAGAAGCCATCCGCATGCTCGAAACCGAGTCGGTCCGCGTCGTGGTCAGCGACATCCGGTTGGGAGACCTGACCGGAGTGGATATCCTTCGCAAGGCGAAGGAAGTCGACTCGTCGATCGAGGTTATCCTGATGACCGCGTACGGCACGCTCGAAACCGCGATCCAGGCGCTGCACCTTGGGGCATTCGACTACATCCCGAAGCCGTTCGAGATCGAACATTTGAAGCATCGCGTGACCATGGCGCTGCGGATGGGGAAACTGAGCGACGCCGTGTCGGTGTATCGGAAGGCCGAATATTCCAACGCGCTTGCCGAAGAATCGGTCGTCAGCGAGAGCCGTGCGATGAAGGATGTCCTGGCCGTAGCCGCGAAGGTCGCCCCCACGCCCGCCACCGTTCTTATCACCGGCGAAACCGGGACCGGAAAGGAAAAGCTGGCGACGCTGGTCCATTATTCCAGTCCCCGGTCGCAAGCGCCTTTCGTCAAGGTCAATTGTGCCGCGCTGCATGAAAACTTGCTGGAAAGCGAGCTGTTCGGCCACGAGCGGGGCGCCTTCACGGGCGCCGAGAAAATGAGGATCGGACGCTTCGAGCAGGCCGACAAGGGCACCATCTTCCTCGATGAAATCGGCGACATGAGTTCGACCACGCAGGCCAAGGTTCTCCGCGTCCTTCAGGAGCAGGAGTTCGAACGGTTGGGCAGCAGCGGGAAAAGCATTCGAGTCGACGTGCGGGTGATTACCGCGACCAACAAGGATCTCAGGCTCGAGGTGAAAGAGGGGCGATTCCGCCAGGACCTGTTCTTCCGGCTGAACGTGGTCAACCTGCACCTGCCTCCGCTGCGCGAACGAAGGGCCGACATCCTGACGCTGGCACGGTATTTCCTGAACCGCTACTCCCTTGAATTCAAGAAAAAGGTCACCGGGTTCACGCCCGAAGCGATCGAAAAACTGCACCGATACGGATGGCCCGGTAACGTTCGGGAGTTGCAGAACGCCATCGAACGCGCCGTGCTTCTATGCGACGGGGAACTGGTCGATGCGCCGAACCTGACGATGGAAGGGAACCTGGGGGGCGAGCCGGTATCGAACGGCGGGACGCTGAACCTCGAGGAAATCGAGCGTGGCGCGATCCAGAAGGCGCTTCACGAGTCTCACGGAGTTCAAAAAGAGGCGGCGGACCTGCTGGGGATCAGCCCGAGGGTCATGAACTACAAGATACAGACGCTGGGAATCGACTGGAGAAAATACCGAAACGGAGTCACCTGACCGGCATTACACGGTCAGGCGCTACCTGCTGAACCACTGAAAACCGCACTCATGGCCTCGGCTACGGCCGGGTCGAAAAGCGAACCTGCCCCCCTTGCGACCATCTGTAGACCTTCGCCCGTGGTCAACCCACCCCGATGCGGACGTTCGGACGTGATCGAATCGAAATATTCAGCAGCCGAAAGAATTCTACCCTCAAGGGATATGCGTGCGCCGTCAAGCCCCCCCGGATACCCGGTTCCGTTGAACATTTCGTGGTGCTCGAGAACGATCCGCCGCGACTCGCCCATTCCGGGGATACCTTCCAGCAGCGTGGCGCCGAGGAACGGGTGCTTTCGGGTGATCTCGAGTTCCTGCCGGCTGAGCGACCGGTCTTTGGTCAGGATGGAGCCCGGGATGCCGATGATGCCGATATCGTGGTAAAGCGCCGCATTTTCGAGATGTAGCAACCGGTCGGGGGAAAGCGCGAACCTTTCGCCGACCCGCCTGGCGATCGATGCGACGCGTTCGGCGTGCCCGGACATGAACGGGTACCGGAACTCGAGGGCGCCGTTCAGGGACCCGAGCAGCGACCGGGACAGCATGCGCACGTTTCCCCGGAATTCGAACGATTGCGACAGGACCTGCGCGATTTCGGCCGCGATGGGTTGAAAGCCGTCAAGATCGGCCTGTGTGAACGGACGGCCACCGAGGCGATTGGTCAGGTGTATAGCGCCGACCAGATTCCCGTCGTGTTCGAGAGGGATCGACAGGAACGAGTCGGTCTTGTAGGAGCCGACCCTCGCGTCGTTGCGAATCGGGATATCACCATCGCCCGAGGCCAGCAAGGGTGCACGATGCTCGACGACCCAGGACATGATGACGCCCGGAGCGACCGGGGTGCCGGGCGACAGGCGCTCTTGGGAATCCTGAAACCCGATGGCTGCCTGAAGGGTGAATACGTCGGGCGATTCGTGGGCGACGATCGAGCCGCGTTCGGCCTCCATGCCGCGCATGGCGGTGAAGAGCAGGATTTCGAGGAACTTGTCCATGTCTACGACCGACCGGGCGGCGTTGTAGACCTTTTGAAGCGGGATGTCTTCCGACCCGGTCGAGGAGACCAGCAGTTCGTCGATCTCGCGGTGCATGCACACCTTGCAGCCGCCCCTGTTTTTTGCGACGAACAACGCCTGGTCGGCCTTGGCGAACAGGTCGTTCTTGTCGAAGGCGTCGCGGGGAAAAGATGCGACGCCGATGCTGGCTGACAACCGCTCGGTTCTTCGGCCGTCATGCCCCCGGAGGCAGTGGGCCCGGAAGCGGTCGATGATGCGCTGCGCCTGTTCGCGGGCGCCGTCGGCGTCGCTCTCGACCAGGATGACTGCGAACTCGTCTCCGCCGATCCTGGAAACGGTGTCTACATCGCGCACGGTTTCGAGGGGTATGGCGGCGAACTCCTGCAGGGCGATGTCGCCCAGGGCGTGGTGGAACCGATCGTTATATGCCTTGAAGCCGTCGAGATCGATCATGAGCAGCGAGAGCGGCTTTCCGGTCCTTTGGGAGCGGATCACCTCGCGTTCGATCTGGTTGTCGAAATAACGGCGGTTGTACAGGTGAGTCAGCGGATCGAGGAAGGAGTAGAACGACAGCGCCTTGATCGATTCGGCCTGGAGCAGGTGATTTTCGGCCTGGAGGGAGAGAAACCAGAACAGCTTGATCTGTTCCCGGGTGAACCCGGGGAGATCGCTGCGGCCGAAAACGAGCGCCCCCATGAACTCGCGATTCTTTCGAAGCGGGAATACGGTCAACGACCGGGAATTCCAGGCCGCGCAGGTCGGCGAAGTGCGCGGATCGTTTTCGGGGGAGAGGATGATCGCCTTCCCGAAGAAGCGGCAGATGTCGACGGCGTGCCGCAGCATGGGGTCGCTCGCCCGACTTGTGGATATTCCACGGGAGACGGTCAGTTCGAACCGCTCGCCCTCGGGATTGTCTGAAACGAAAGCGCTCACGTCATAGGGGACGATGTCGGATGCGAGATCGAAGAGAAGGTTGAAGGCGTCGGTCGTGTCTGCTGTCGTGCCGAGCAGGTAGGGATTTTTCAGAAGGGTGTTGACCGCCCGTGAGGAAGACAGGATTTCATCGGGTGCGAGATCCATCGGAAAATCGATCACGCACCTGAAAAAAGCATCGGTCGGCAATATTGTATCCATCGAACCCCCGTCGCATTTACTTTCAAACTGCAAATGCCTTGCCATGACTGCGAACGACTTGCGTACCTGCGCCCGCGCAATTCGACCCAAAATAATGTGGGAATATAATTTCCTTAATGGGCAATTGCGTTCCGTTATTTGATGGTTCGGAGATTCAGCTGCACCGGTACGGACAGACTGTATCATCTGAAGGTCGCGCCTGATTTTGACAGGTACGATCTTTGATGTATGCTTTGGTCCAACCCTTTCGCGGAGGCAGACATGGCATATCGATCCTTTCGGTTTCTGGTGCATGCAATGGCGATCCTGTTGCTGGTCGCCTGCTCGAAAACGCCCCGGGAACTTGCGGCGAAATATTCAAGCCGCGGCGACGAATACGTCACGAAGGAAAAGTTCCGGGAAGCGGTCATCGAATACAAGAACGCCGCGAAGGCCGACCCGAAAGACGGCAAGGTCAGCTGGAAACTGGCCCAGTCGCTTTTCAAGGCCAGGGATATCCGGGGCGCCTACGTCGAATTGCAGAAGACCGTCGAGCTCGACCCCTCCAACTTCGATGCCAAGGGTAAGCTCGGCGAACTTTACCTTTCGGCCGGAAAGGTCGATGAGGCGCGGCGGATCGCCGACAACCTGGTGGCGGCACGACCCGCCGATCCTCAAGGCTATATCCTCCAATCCGGGTTGGCGCTCAGGGCAGAGAAGATCGACGAGGCGATTTCCAGGCTCAGGAAAGCATCCGAACTCGACCCGAAAAGCGTGCGTCCGCTGCTGACGCTGGGCAATCTC